>NZ_JBEZXZ010000035.1:0-57992 GCF_040638275.1 Actinoplanes sp. NPDC026623
GGAGGTGCTCGACGCGGTGGAGTCGGCCACCGGGATCCGCCTGGGCATGCTGTCCGGGGTGGAGGAGGCGAAGTTGACGTTCCTGGCGGCGCGGCGGTGGTTGGGGTGGCGGGCCGGGCCGATGTTGATGCTCGACATCGGTGGCGGCACCGCAGAGGTGGCGTTCGGTCCGGACCGGCTGCCGGAATCGGCGTTGTCGCTGCCGCTGGGTGCCGGCCGGTTGACCCGGCAGTTTCTGCGTGAGGGTGATCCGCCGCCGGCCGCCGCGGTGCGCCGTTTGCGGGGGCATGTCCGCAGGCAGGTCCGTGAGCTCGTCGCGCAGGCCTCGTGGGAGCCGAGGCGGACGGCGGTGGCCGCGTCGGCGACGTTGCGGCAGTTGGCGAGGCTGACCGGGGCGGCGCCGCTGCGGCGTGGTCCGTTCGTCGACAGGCGGCTGCGGCGGCGGTCGTTGCGGCCGTGGATCGACCGGCTCGCCGCGATGCCGACCGCCCGGCGTGCCGAGCTGCCGGGGGTCTCGGGGCACCGGGCCCGTCAGCTCCTCGCGGGAGCGATCGTCGGCTACGAGCTGATGCGCGATCTCGACATCGCCGTGGTGCGGGTCTGCCCGTGGGGCCTGCGCGAAGGCATCCTGCTGCGCCGGCTTGAAATCTGCCAGCCCGAGCTCGGCCACGCCGGCTGGGTTTCGTGCGGCTCGCCCGGGGGTCGCCGCGACGACGTTCGTTTCACGCTGGTGCTGCGGTACGCGATAGCCACGTTGCTGGCCCGGGCGCTGCAGCGAGGCGCCCCGGGCGAACGGGGCCGTGATGCTGGTGTGCCGTGACGGATTCATCGCCTCGGCTGCGGACCACCCGCCGACACGCAGGTTCAGGCAGCGGTGAACGCAAGGTGCGGAAAGTCAACGGGGGAGCTCGATGCCGGCTCGGACCAGCGCGCAAGGGCACGCTGCTGCCGATATTTCGGCCGACCTGACGCAAGCTTGGCGAGCCGGCTCCAAAAGGCGACGGGTCAAGAGCGCAGGAGCCGGTCGAGGAACGGATTGCTGAACACCCGGGCCGGGTCCAGCCGGTGGAGCGTCGAAACGGCAGCGTCCCAACCCGAGCCGAAAGAGGACGGCACGGCGCGCCCGAGCACGTCCGGATCGGCCCAAGCCGCCTGCTCGGTGTAGGCCCAGCCCTTCGACCACTCCACTCGCGTGCTCGGGTGGGCAGCGAGGAGATACCGCTCCAACTCCCGGTAGAAGCGGTTCGCGTCGGCCGTGCCGGGCAGCGTCAGCACATCGAACCACACCGCCACCTGCCCCGCCGGGCGGTCGGCGTCCGGCCGCAGCGCCGACAGTGAAGGTGCCTGCGCGCCGGGCACGGCCACGTCGGCCGGGTCGTCGACGCCGGTCACCCGGATCTCCACCGCCCCGTTGACCGGGAACCTCCCGCCGGCCGCGTAGGCCAGCAGCCGTGCGGTATAGAACTCGGTGAACGCATGGACGACCGCCTGAACGCCGGAGCGCGCGACCCGCACCGCGTAGCCGTTGGCGTGGACGTGCAGGGTCGTCGGCCGCACGTACAGCTGAAGGTTCTTGGCCGCGCCCCACAGATCGGCGGAGGCGGTGGCGAGGAGCCCGGCCGCGGTGGCCGCGTACTGCGCCTGGCCCAGGACCGGGGCCAACTCGTACTGCCCGGCCAGGATGCGCCCGGCCAGGTCGGCCACCGGCGATGGAACATTGTCACTGAACGGATAGTTGTAGGGCCCGGTGACCGGGCGCGATGTCGACGGCCGCTGCGGGCTGACGCTCCAGATCTTCAGCCACGGGCGGACGGTGAACGGGAACCAGATGGCTTCCACGCGTCCGGTCGCCGCGATGAAGCTCTCCAGGGTGCGCCCGCCGGCGCCGGGCGCCGCGAAGAGCTCCGCCGCCGGAATGTCGACCCTGCTCACGCAACGTAGCCGCGCGAGCGGCCCGGCGAGCAGTGTGATCTCGGTGAGGAACGCCCTTCCGAGGTTGGTCAGCAGCGCAGCACAGTCCGGGTCGGTCCGCTCAAAGGACCGCGTGACGTAGGCGCCGATGTCCGGGTCCCACACCACCGCGGTGAGTCGCAGGATCAGGTTGCTCAGCGACCCGTAGGTAGTGCCCGGCGGCCGGACCTCCCCGTCGGCCGGCACGGCGCTACCGTGGGCGTCCACCGCCAGGGCGCCGCCGACCGACAAGTCGCCGGGCGCTGGGGTGGCGGTCAGCCCGTAGCCGGCCGACTCCAGGAAGCCGAGCAGCGCCTCCATACCGGCGCCCGGCTCGACGCGTACGGTCGCGGAGCCAGGCTCGGCTCCCGGATTGCCGAGCGACATCGCGTTGAGGTGGTGGGTGTCGACGAGCACGACGCGGCTCGCGCAATCGGTGCCGGCGGTCAGGGTCAGCGGTGCCCAACCGTGCCGGAAGCCCTGCGCGCGCAGCGCGAACCCGTGCCGATGCGCCCAGTTGGTCAACGTCACCACGTCCTGCGCGTTGCGGGCGACGGCGGTCCAGACGTCATCGGCGCGCAGCTCGCCCGCCCAGTTGCGGTAGCTCTGCCGGTAGTGCTCCACGCCCGCAGGGAAGTCCGGCGGGACCGGACAGGCCTCGTCGGCCGAAGCCGCCACCGCGCGGGGAACCGGAATCCATACCAGACTCAGAGCGCCGGCAGATGCGGCGAGCATCCGGCGTCGGGGCAACGGCTGCGCCATCCGGCCATTGTGGCAGTTACTGCACCTTGGCGCCCCCAGAACGAGAAGGTGGGTCAGTCCCTTGTGGTGGTCGCGTCGACGCAGCGAGCAAGAAGGTCGCGCAGCACCCGCTGTTCGTTCGTGGCCGGCGCGTCCTTGATCCGGTGCTCGATGCGCGGGCCAGAGCCGCGCTCGAGAGTCCCGGCTGCTCGGCGAGGGCGGGCGTCCGCCCCACGGCAGGTCACCGTGGACGAGGGCGCCTACGTGGTCTGAGGCGGGGAGCCCGGCGGGAACCTCGTCGAGGCGCTCGTCACCGTGCCGGCGACCGGCCTGAGGGAGATCCACGTACCGCTGGCCGCCACCAGGCCGGTGGGGACGGCCCCCCGCGATCGCGCCGTACGCTGACGATCAGCATCGTGGCGCCCGCGGGCGGATGGGAAGCTTTCAGAGCCAGCAGGACCAGATCGTTTCTCCCCCGTCGTAGCGGGTAGGCGGTGACGGTAGGACGCCGACAACCATCCCGACGGGAGCAACGCCATGGCCGAATCGCACTCGCCTGCCGATGACATCGTCTACGACCTGGTGAGCATCCAGTACCACGCACTCAAGGGAGCCACGGTGTACGCGAAGTACGCCGCCGACGCCGAGGGCCACGACGACGTGCTGGACTTCATCGAGCAGGTCCACCAGGAAGACGCGCGACGCGCCGAACGCGCGCACGAGCTTCTCGGCAAGCTCACCGCTCAACGCGGCGGCATCGGCTGATCATCCGAACCTCTTCGATGCAGGAGGACGACATGACCACGCCCACCATGCCGATGCTCGAGACCTACCCACAGACGACCAACCTCGAGCGTACGAAGCTCGCCGCCGTCATCGACGCGCTCGTCGCGTGCAGCGAGGCCTGTACCGCGTGCGCACAGTGGGCCGTCGCCAAGGCCGGAACCGTCGACCCAGCCCAGCTACTCACCATGCAGGAGCCGATCACCGACATCCTCGGCGCCTACCGCCAATTCCAGGACCGCGAACCCGGCTGGCTGAAGGTGGCGCCGCATGTCTGACCGCACCGCCGCCGACATCCTCGTCGAGCGGCTCACCGCATGGGGCGTCGACCGGGTTTTCGGCTACGCCGGTGACGGCATCGACGGCGTGCTCGGCGCGCTGCGCCGCGCTGGGACGCCGACGTTCGTGCAGGCCCGCCACGAGGAGACCGCGGCGTTCATGGCCGTCGGGCACGCCAAGTACACCGGCGGCGTCGGCGTGTGCCTGTCCACCCAGGGGCCCGGCGCGGTGCACCTGCTCAACGGCCTGTACGACGCGAAGCTCGACTCGAAGCCCGTCGTCGCGATTGTCGGCCAGCAGCTCTCCACCGTGCTCGGCAGCGCCTACCAACAGGAGATCGACCTGGTACGCCTGTTCAGCGACGTGTGCGCGCAGTTCGTCCAGGCCGCACACACCCCCGAGCAGGTGCCGATGCTCGTCGACAAGGCGTTCCGGACAGCCCTCGCCACCCGCAGCCCCACCTGCGTCGTCCTGCCGCACGATGTGCAGACCGCACCGGCTCCGGACCCGGCCGCACGTCAGCACGGCACCCTGGTGACCAGCCCGGGTCTGCGCCCGGCCCGGGTCCTGCCGCACGACGACGACGTCCGCGCCGCGGCCGACGTGCTCGCCGCAGGCGAACGCGTGGCCTTCCTGGTCGGCCAGGGCGCGTACGGCGCCGCCGACGAGATCATCGCGCTGGCCGACCGGCTCGGCGCCGGCATCACCACGTCGCTGCTCGGCAAGCCGGTCCTCGACGAGGGCCTGCCGTTCCACACCGGCGTGATGGGCCACCTGGGCACCACGGCGAGCACCGAGCTGATGCGCGGCTGCGACACCCTGCTGCTCGTCGGCACCAACGACCCGTGGACGGAGTTCTATCCCCGTCCCGGCCAGGCGCGAGCCGTGCAGATCGACATCGACGGCCGCCGGCTCGGCGTGCGCTACCCGGTGGAGGTGCCGCTGGTCGGCGACGCCACCGAGACGCTGCGAGCGCTGCTGGCCGTGGTGAAGCCCCGGGACAACGCGGCGTGGCGGACGCGGGTCGAGACCTGGGTACGCCGGTGGCACGAGATCGCCGCCGCGCGCGCGGCCGCGCCGGCCGAGCCGCTGAACCCGCAACACGTCATCCGGTCACTGAGCGAACGGCTGCCGGCCGACGCCCAGGTCTCCCTCGACGTCGGCTCGGTCGTCTACTGGTACGCCCGGCACCTGCGGCTGCCGCCCGGTGTGCCGGCACACCTGTCCAGCACACTCGCCTCCATGGGCTCCGCGCTGCCATACGGCCTCGCCGCCAAGCTGGCAAGCCCGGACCGGCCGGTGGTGGCCCTCGCCGGGGACGGGGCGATGCAGATGAACGGCCTGGCCGAGCTGATCACAGTCGCGGCCCGGTGGCGAGACTGGGCCGACCCGCGCTTCGTGGTGTGCGTCCTGAACAACCGGGATCTGGCCGAGGTCAGCTGGGAACAGCGCGAAATGGAGGGCGAGCCGCGCTTCGACACCTCTCAGCAGCTTCCCGACGTCCCGTACGCCCGCTGGGCCGAGCTGCTCGGCCTGCGCGGCATCAGAGTGTCCACACCCGGCGAGGCGGAGCAGGCGTGGGACGCGGCACTGTCCGCCGACCGCCCGGTCGTCATCGACGCGGTGGTCGACGCGGCCATTCCCCTGCTGCCACCGGGACAGCCCTACGAAAAAGTCGAGCCGATGTACACGGGACTGGCCGCGGAAGACACCGCCCTGGCCCGCCGCGCCGTCACCCACCTACGCCGTGAGCGGGCGGATGAGGGATACGACGACCACCGGTAGGCCATGCGTTTCGCGCCCGTTCCGCCGCTCACGGCGGAGCAACGATTGGCGATCATCGAAGACGGCAGCGTCGCGGCGGGACGGACGGGTGAGCGGAGGAGTAGCCGGGCCACGACCGGGGTAGGAGGGACTGAAGATCGTGAGGTGAGTGCCGTGGCGGATGCGCGACGATCAGCGCGGGTGTTCGTGGGGAGCGCCGTCGCCATGGTGACGGCCGGGCTCGTCGCGCTGATGGCTCATCAGCCGTGGCTGTTTCCCAGTCTGGGGCCGGCGATCATGTTGCACCTGGAGAAGCCCGGAGCGCCGGAGTCGTCACCGCGTAACACCTTCATCGGCCACGCCGTGGCGCTGCTTGCCGGTTACGGCATGCTCGCTGTCTGTGGGCTGACCGCGCACCCGTCGGTGCTCGACGAGGGCGTGAGCCCGGTGCGGATCGTGGCGGCGGCCGGCTCCCTCGCGGTGACCGCCGTGGTGCTGCTCCTGCTGATCGCATCGCATCCGCCGGCCGGTGCGACGACACTGATCGTGAGCCTCGGGCTGCTGCACACACCTGAGCAACTGCTCGTTGCCGCGTGCGCGGTGGTGCTGGTGACAGCGGTGGACTGGGTCTTCAACCGGGCGACCGGTCAGCCGATGCCGGTCTGGGCAGCGCGAACGGAACGGGAAGGGACACGCCATGGGTGACCGGATCGCTGATCCGTGGGGAGAGCGGACGCCGTACGGGCCGGGGGAGAACTGGCCCGTGCGCGTCGACATGCAGTTGGCCGACGGCATCGGGGAGGCGGACGTGGACCGCTGGGTGCAGTCCGCGTCGATCCTGCACTCGAACGGCGACGCCATGGACATCGCCGTCCGCGACGGTCGCATCGCCGGCGTGCGGGGCCGCCCGGACGACCGAGTCAACCACGGCAGGCTCGATCCCAAGGATCTGTACGGCTGGCAGGCCAACAACAGCGCCGACCGGCTGACCCGGCCGTTGGTGCGTCAGGGCGCCCGGCTGGTGGAGGCCGACTGGGACACCGCGATGGACCGGATCGTGAACCGCTCCCGCGACCTGCTGCGGGGCCCCGGCGGGTGGGGACACCTCGGCTTCTATACCAGCGGTCAACTGTTCCTGGAGGAGTACTACACGCTGGGCGTGCTGGGCAAGGCCGGCATCGGCACCCCGCACATGGACGGCAACACTCGCTTGTGCACGGCGACCGCGGCGGCGGCGTTGAAAGCCAGCTTCGGCACCGACGGGCAGCCGGGCTCGTACACCGACGTCGACCACTGCGACGCGATCGCACTGTGGGGTCACAACGTGGCCGAGACGCAGACGGTGCTGTGGATGCGGATGCTGGATCGCCGCCGGGGGGCGAACCCGCCGGCGATGCTGGCCGTCGACCCGCGCTCGACGCCGGTGGCCCGTGAGGCCGACGTGCACCTGCCGGTGCGTACGGGCACCAACCAGGCCCTGCTCAACGGCCTGCTGCGTGAGATGATCCGGCGGGGCTGGCACGACGAGCAGTACGTCAACGCGCACACGATCGGTTTCGACGAGCTGTGCCGCGTCGTGGAACCGTACTCCATCGATCGGGTCGCCGAGATCTGCGACCTCAAGCCGGCGGACGTGGAATGCGCGGCCGAGCTGCTCGGCCACGCCGAGCGGCTGCTGTCGACCGTGCTGCAGGGTTTCTACCAGTCCAACCAGGCCACCGCCGCGGCCTGCCAGGTCAACAACCTGCATCTGCTGCGCGGGATGATCGGCCGGCCGGGCGCGGGGATCTACCAGATGAACGGCCAGCCCACCGCGCAGAACACCCGGGAGACCGGCGCGGACGGCGACCTGCCCGGCCTGCGCAACTGGGGCAACCCCGAGCACATCCGGGAGCTCGCCGAGCTGTGGAACGTCGACGAGATGACAATTCCGCACTGGTCACCGCCGACGCATGCGATGCAGATCTGGCGGTACGCCGAGCAGGGCTCGATCAAGCTGCTGTGGATCAGCGCCACGAACCCGGCCGTGTCCCTGCCCGACCTGGCCCGGATCCGCCGCATCCTGGCGAAGCCGGAGCTGTTCGTGGTGGTACAGGACCTGTTCCTGACTGAGACCGCGCAGCTGGCCGACGTGGTGCTGCCGGCCGCGACCTGGGGCGAGAAGACCGGCACCTTCACCAACGTCGACCGCACCGTGCACCTGAGCGAGAAGGCGGTCGACCCGCCCGGCGAGGCCCGCGCCGACCTGGACATCTTCCTCGACTACGCGCGGCGGATGGACTTCCGCAACCGCGACGGCGCACCGCTGATCGACTGGACCACGCCCGAGGAGGCGTACGCGGCATGGCAGCGATGCTCGGCCGGACGGCCGTGCGACTACACCCCGATCAGCTACGAGGGGCTGCGCGCCGGCGGCATCCAGTGGGGCGGCGAGCGGCTGTACACCGACGGCGTGTTCAACACCGATCCGGACTACTGCGAGACATACGGCCAGGATCTGACCACCGGCGCCGAGTTCACCGCCGACCATTACCGGGCCAAGGAGCCGGCCGGGCGCGCGTTTCTGCACGCCGCCGACTTTCAGCCGTCGCCCGAGGTGCCCTCCGACGACTACCCGCTGCTGCTCACCACCGGCCGTACGGTTTACCAGTTTCATACCCGCACCAAGACCGGCCGCGCCCCGGAACTGAACGCGGCGGCTCCCGACGTGTGGGTGGAACTGCACCGCGAGGACGCCGACCGGTACGGCATCACCGACGGCGACCTGGTCGGCATCGCCTCACCACGCGGCGCCATCGAGGCCCGGGCCCGGATCGGCGGCATCCGTCCCGGCGTGGTGTTCGTGCCCTTCCACTACGGCTACTTCGACGTAGAGCCGGCGCGGCGCCGGCCCCGCGCCGCCAACGAGATGACCGTGACGGCCTGGGACCCGGTCTCCAAACAACCGATCTTCAAGGTTGCCGCGGTCCGGATCGCCAAGCTCACCAGATCGGATTGCTGACCATGCACCTCGCCCACTACCTCGGACTCCTGCACCGCGCCCAGCTAACCCTGGCCGACGCATTCCGGCAGGTGGCCGCCGCGCACGGTGACGAGCCCGACATCGACCACCTCTGCCACCAGCAGGCGAAGCGGTGTGACGAACACGCCGCGCGTCTGGAACCGTTCGGGCGGCGTTACGCCGAAGAAGCCCCCGAGGAACCGGAGCGGCTGCATTCCGAACTGTTCCGGGGTACCCGCACCGGCGGCATCGGCCTGCTGCGTGACCTCCAGGATCTCTATCTCATGGCCGCCGAGTGCGACGTGTGCTGGACGGTGGTCGGCCAAGCCGCGCAGGGCGCCCGCGACCGTGCGCTGTTCGAGGTCGTGACCAGGTGCGAGGGCGAGACCGCACTTCAGCTCACCTGGCTGCGTACCCGGATGAAACAGGCCGCCCCGCAGGCCCTGGTCGTAGCCGACTGACAGTCGCGCCGGTGTGCGGTGCCGGTGCGAGCGGACTTGTCGTGTTCGTATCAGTGCGGTCGGGGTAGTCGAGCTCCTTCTCGAGGTCGCGCAGGGTGTCGGGGTCAGGCGGCGGGGTTGAGAGCGACCTTGAGCCAGCCCGGCTCGCGGCGGTCGAACTCGCGGTAGGCGGCCATGACGTCGCTCATCGGCTCCTGCTCGGTGAGCAGCAGCGCCGGGTCGACACTTCCGTCGGCGACCAGCTTCAGCAGATGCGGCATGTAGTGGCGGTGGTTGCAGTTTCCGGTCTTGACGGTGAGGTTCTTGTTCATCACCACACCGATCGGGTAGCTGCTGATCGTCTGCGGGTAGACCCCGATGATCCCGATCGTGCCGGCCTTGGCCACCGCCTGGGCGGCCCACTGCGAGGCCTGGCTGGGGGCGTCACCGGGCACCCACTGACCGTCCTGCTCGTTGGTCTGCGGCGCGGCCTGCTGCCGTTCGGCGTCGAACTGCTGAGCCTGCTCCTGCGGGACGCCGGTGGCCGGGCGCTGGGCGTCCACGCCGACGGCGTCGATGACCCGGTCGACGCCGATGCCGCCGGTCAGGTCCTGGATGGTGGTGACCGGTTCCTCGGCGTCGAAGTTGATGATCTCGGCGTGCTGGGCCTGCGCCATGGCGAGCCGGTCGTCGTTGTGGTCGACGGCGATGACCCGGCCCGCGCCCTGCAGGTACGCCGACAGGATCGCCAGCTGACCGACCGGCCCGGCGCCGAACACCGCGACGGTGTCACCGGTGCGGATCTCGGCCAGCTTCGCGCCGAACCAGGCGGTGGGGAAGATGTCGGAGACCATGATGGCCTGGGCGTCGGTGACGCCGGGCGGCACGGGCACGAGGCTGGTGTTCGCGTACGGGATCCGGGCGTATTCGGCTTGCAGCCCGTCGAAGCCGCCTGCCGCCTTGGGGCCGCCGAAGAAGGCGGTACCGGCGAGCTTGCCGCCGGGGTTGGCGTTGTCGCACTGCGCCTGGTAGCCGGCGCGGCAGTACGAGCAGTACCCGCAGGAGATGGTGGACGGGACGACGACCCGGTCGCCGCGGGAGAAGTTGCGCACCCCGGTGCCGGTGTCGACGATCTCGCCGACCGCCTCGTGACCGATGATCGTGCCCTGCTTCATCCCCGGCATGGTGCCGCGGATGAGATGCAGGTCGGTGCCGCACATGGCGCTGGTGGTGATCTTCACGATCGCGTCGGTCGGGGCTTGGATCTTCGGTTCGGGCACGTCCTCGAGCCGGATGTCACCGACCGCATGCCACACCACTGCCTTCATCGTTGCGCTCCTTGGTTGTCCGAGCCGATCGGGTATGCGCCGCCACCGGCCGATCCGACCCGGTGCTCGCGTTGCTCGCCGGACGTTGCGGGGTCGGCGGCGTCCGTACGGTGTCGCCGTTGGCCTTGCCGGACGGTGTGCCCGGCACCGTCGCATCCCCGGCCGGGACTTCGTCATGTGCTGTCATCGATTCGCGTACCCCCCGACGGGACCGGTACGCCGACAGATCGGCCCTTTTTTGGACTGTGCCTGGTCGACGCGGCTCGGCCGCTGGTTCACTCCGTGGCCGCGTCGACGTCGGCCCCACTGCTGTCGCCCATCCAGACTGATTTGAGGTTGCAGAACTCGCGGATCCCGGCGGCGGACAGCTCACGTCCGTACCCGGAATTCTTGACCCCGCCGAACGGCAGCTGCGGATATGAGGTGACCATCCCGTTGATGAAGACCGCGCCGGCGTCGAGCTCGTCGGCGAGCCGCCGCTGCTGCTGCGGGTCGTCGGTCCAGGCGTTGGCGCCGAGGCCGTAGGAGGTGGCGTTGGCCAGCTCGATGGCCTCGGCGATCGAAGCGGCACGGTAGACGCCGGCGACCGGCCCGAAGACCTCCTCGGAGAACATGCGCATGTCGCGGGTGATGTCGGTTACCACGGTGGGCGGGTACCACCAGCCGTCGCCCTCCGGTGCCTTGCCGCCGCACCGTACGGTGGCGCCCTTGTCGATGGCGTCGGCGACCTGGGCCTGGACGTCCTCGCGGCCCTGCCGGGTAGCGAGCGGTCCCACGTCGGTGGTGTCCATCATCGGGTGGCCGACGGTCAGCGCGGACATGTGGGCGACGAAGGTGTCGACGAACTGGTCGTAGACGTCGGTGTGCACGATGAACCGCTTCGCGGCGATGCAGGACTGACCGTTGTTCTGGCATCGGGAGGTGGTCGCGACCTGGGCCGCCCGGTCGAGGTCGGCGGTCGGCAGGACGACGAACGGGTCGCTGCCGCCCAGCTCCAGCACGGTCTTCTTCAACTCGCGGCCCGCGATCGCGGCGATCGACCGGCCCGCGTTCTCGCTGCCGGTCAGCGTCGCGGCCCGCACCCGGGGATCGGACAGAATCGTCTCGACCGCCTCGGAGCCGACCAGCAGGGTCTGAAACACCCCGGCCGGGAAGCCGGCCCGGGCGAACAGCTCGCCCAGATACAGCGCGGTCTGCGGAACATTCGAGGCGTGCTTGAGCAGGCCGGTGTTGCCGGCCATCAACGCCGGCGCGGCGAACCGCATCGCCTGCCACAGCGGGAAGTTCCACGGCATCACCGCGAGCACCGGGCCGAGCGGCTGATACCGGGCGTACGCCTGGACCGCGCCGACGGAGGACGGCTCGACCGGCTCATCGGCGAGAAACTGCTCGGCGTGCTCGGCGTAGAAGCGACAGGCGTTCGCGCACTTGGTGACCTCGGCCTTGGCCGCCGCGAGAGTCTTGCCCATCTCCTGGGTCATCAAGGCGCCAACATCGTCCTGCTCGGCGTCGAGCAGATCGGCCGCCGCCCGCATCCAGGCGGCGCGCTGCTCGAACGAGGTATCGCGCAGCGCGCGGAAGCCCGTCACCGCCCGGCCGATCGCCGCATCGATCTGCTCGTCGGTCAGCGGCTCGAAACTCTTGATCACCTCACCCGAAACCGGGTTCGTCGTCGCGATCGGCATCGTTGTCTCCTCCTGGCTGCCTTCGACAGCCGCTACCCGCTCGCGCGCCGGCTAATCACCGGTCATACACCGTTTCCCGACCAGAAGGACGGGTACGCGACATGGGCGCGTCGGTGGCCGAGGCGACTGCCACCGGGATCAAGCTCACCGACGGCCGGCTCGTCTCCGTGTTCCTGGCCGAGGGCTGGTCGTCGCAGGGCGGCGACATCACCGACGGCCTGCTGCGCCGCCGCGACGAATGGGTCGCGCACGCCTACCGCACGGGCGCCGATCTCCGGGTTTTCGAGCGCGCCGCCGGCGGCTCCAGCGCGGCATGAACGGCGAACCGGTTGCCGCGCCGCTCTGCTGTACCTGCGCCTTCGACGCTCTCACTCGCGTGCTGGCGGCGCCGCATGTCAATCTGGCACGCTGCACACCGTTCACGCCGTCACCAGGAAGCTGGAGCACCTGATGTCCGACTCCACACCCGACGACCTGGCCAGCCCAGCGCACGATCGGCGAGCGTGGCCCTGGCGCGAAGCCATCGTCGACCTGCTCGCCCGGACCCGGCTGGCGCACCCCGACGAACTCGCCGCAGCGATCAACGCCGCCGTGGCCCCCCTGGGCATCGACATCACCGTGTACCTGATCGACCACGAGCAGCGGCTGCTGCACCCGGTGCCCGAGCCCGGCAAGGACGTCGGCGGCCCGCTACCGGTCGATGCCACCCTGGCCGGACGGGCATTCATGGCCACCGCAGCGCTCACCGCCCCCGCCGGACAAGAGGAGGCACCGCTGTGGATGCCGCTGGTCGACGGCGTCGAGCGCCTCGGCATCCTCAGAATCGACAGTGCGGGCAGCGCCGTGTCCGACAGCGCGGAGTTCGAGTCGCAGTGCGACATGCTGGCTGCCCTGCTCGGGCACCTCGTCGCGATCAAAATGGAATACGGGCCGCACCTGGCCCGGACCCGGCGGACCCGCCGCATGTCGGTCGCCTCCGAACTGCTGTGGCGGCTGTTACCCCCGTTGACGTTCGCCGATCACCGGTTCACCGTCTCCGCGATCCTGGAACCGTGTTACACCGCCGGCGGCGACGGCTACGACTACGCCGTCGACGACGGCACCGCGTTTATGGTGATCTGCGACACCACCGGCCACGGCCTGCGCGCGGGTATCGGCACCGCGGTGGCGCTGTCGGCGATGCGCACCGCCCGTACCGACCGCGAGGGCCTCTACATGACCGCCCGCGCCGTAGACGCCGCGTTCACCGAACAGTTCACCGACGCCCGCTTCGCCACCGCCGTACTCATGGAACTCGACCTGCCCACCGGCCGGCTGCGTTACGTCAACGCCGGGCACCACCCGCCGATCATCCTGCGCGACGGCAAACCCGCCGGCCGCCTCGACGCCGGCCGGCGCCTGCCACTGGGCATCGACGACGCAGAGCTCACCGTCGGCGAGGTGATGCTGCAGCCCGGCGACCGGATCCTGGCCTACACCGACGGCGTCACCGAAGCCCGCGACACCCACGGCGAACTGTTCGGCGAAGAGCGGCTGCTCGACCTGGCCGCCCGGCACACCCTCGCCGGGCAGTCCGCGCCGGAAACCCTGCGCCGGCTCTCCCACGCCGTCCTCGCCCACCTCGACGGCCCCCCGCCTGACGACGCCACCCTGCTGCTGGCCGAATGGTCCACCGACACCGCCGCGGAGCTACTGCCATGACCACCCCCATCACCTTCGACATCAACGACGGCGACGGCGTCACCCTGGTCCGCGTCGGCGAAGGCATCTTCACCGACAACCGCGACCCGCTCCTGACCGCCCTGCTGCACCTCGCCGACACCCCGGGTACGGGCATCGTGGTCGACCTGTCCGACGTGCCGCTGTGCGACTCCGGCGCACTGAACATGCTCGTGCAGGTCCACCAACGCGTCACCGCCACCGGCGGCTCACTACGCCTGATCAACCCCCAGCCGATGGTCGCCAACATCCTGAACGTCACCAACCTCGACCGGCTGATCCCCATCGACACCGACGCGAGTGACGATGCTGAAGGGAACCGTAAATAGCCGCCCTCGCCGATGTCGGCATCCTGACCGCGCACAGCAGGCGATACGTAGCACACGAGGGCCTTCGCCCTGCAAACTCTGCTCGCTCGCCCGGCCTCCGCACCCGTCTAGTTCCGGTTGCGCAAAGAGCAGCCGTTGACCGGAATTCCCGTGTCTCTGCTGGTTGGCGGTTCGGCGGGTGTGGAATACCGTCTTGCCGATGTCACGTCGCCGCCGCGTTCCTCCGCCTCGCCGCCGGCCGCAACGCCCCAATCCGTGGCGGACCCCCGAGCGGCCCGCACGGCCCCGCCGGTGAGCGACGCGGTGCCCTGGCACCCGATTTGTGGGCATGATCGGCGGCGGCGCGTCGATCCTCATTCTGCTCCTGATGGCCTGGGCGACGCTGTTCTTCGCCATAGCACCGGCCGGGACGGGCGTGCTGCGGCGTTCGTTGGTCGGGCTGCTGTTCCTGTTCCTGCTCATGACCGCGTTCGGTGTCGCGCTCGGCGCGGACGGTCCGCGTGGCCGCGGCGTCGGCACGGTGTTCGTCCGGCTGCTCTGGTCCGAACTCACCTCACCTTGGCTGTGGGTGGGCCGGGTCGGCGCGCTCGGCCTGATCGTCGTCGTGGTGACGATGTACCGGACCCTCCTGGCGGAACCCCCGGGTCGGGGCGCGACAACCGGGTCGGCGGGACGTGGGCGGGCTGACGGTCCGGACTCCGCTACGGCGACCGATCCGCCGAGGCTCTGATCGGCGCAGCGCCGTTTCCCGCAGTTTTTGGGATGGAATAGGCGCACGCGTTCGCCGGATTCGGGGTCGTGCCAACGATGGGTGGATGTCGGAGGCGGCCAGGGGCGCGCCCGGCCATGCAGCGGGGCCACGCCACCGGTTCAGCGGTGGTCGAGTCGCGCGATGACGCTGTCGCCAAGCGCCGCGTGCAGGTCGGCCGGGTCCCGGTACGTGGCGACCGCCCCGGCGCCGGTCAGCTCGGCGGCGCTGGTGCCCCCGGAGGTCAGCCCGATGCAGGCGATGTCCAGCTTCGCGGCCGCCCGGACGTCCCACACGGAGTCCCCGACGTACACGCAGCGGTCCGGGTCGACGTCGGACTGTGCCAGGGCCGCCTGCAGGATGTCCGGGGCGGGCTTGCTCTCGTCGGCGTCGGTGGAACTGGTCGCGGCGGTCAGCACGTCGTCGGCGCCGAGGATCCGGCGCAGCACCGCCAGTTCGCGCTGCTTGGCCGATGAGGCGAGCACCACCGCGAGGCCGAGGCCGGCCACGGCCCGCAGCAGCCTCGTGGCTCCGGGCAGCGGGCGCAGGCGTTCCCACCACGTGGCGTACAGGGTGTCGTGGGCGGTGGTCATGTGCTCGTCGCGGCCCGTGTCGCGGTCATCGCCGAGCAGGTGGTCGAGGATCTTGTCGGAGCCCATGCCGATCGCCCGGTGGATCTCCGCCATGGGCACGTCGTGCTCCTGGAGCCGTAACGCCTGCCACCAGCCGACGGTGTGTAGGTACGTGGTGTCGACGAGGGTGCCGTCGACGTCGAACAGCACCCCGGGGCGCGCTTGATCGGCCATGGCTGCTGACATACCCGCTGGGCGGCGGCTCAGTCATCGCGGCACGACGAACCGCTCGAGCCACACCGTGGCGCCGCACACGCCCGGTCGACGGTGTGGCCCGCACGCGATATCGGCGGGGGCGGTTCACCGGGACGGGTGAAATAGCCGGAGACGGCCTCTCGGCACCGCCCGGATCGGTGGCATGCGCTGGGCGAAGGTCAGCACGGTCAGCAGTACGCCCACGGCGACCAGGAAGGACTGAACGGCCAGGAGTAGCCGGCGCCGGTCGAAGGTGTCGGCCAGCGCGCCGGACGGCAGTGCGAGCAGCACGATCGGCAGGGTGCTGGCGGTCTGCACCACCGCGACCAGCGTGTCGGTCCCGGACTGCTCGACGAGCAGCCACTGGGCTCCCACCGTCTGCATCCAGGTGCCGATGTTGCTGGCCAGCAGGGCCAGCCACAGGCTACGGAAGGTGGCGATGCGTAACGGTTCCCACGCTGACGGCGTGGCGACCTGGGCAGTCGATGAGGCGGCGGTCACCGCAGTCGTCTAACCCGGGACGCCTCCGGTCTACCGTCGAGCGCCGCCCCGCAACCGGCGATCCTGCCCGGCATCCGGCATCCGGTGATCGTTCGGCGCGGAAACCTTGCCGCGCCCGAGCCACTGAACGGCCGCCCTGTCCCGATCACCGCAGGAGGAGGTTGAGCAGCACGGTCAACACGATGGACAGCAATACTGACATCACGATCATGCCGAGGCAGCCGGCGGGTCCGCCGAGGAACCTTACTTCCGTGTTGCCGATGCGCATGAGTGTGGGTCTACCCGCTGCGTGCCAAAGATATCCGCGAGGATCACCGCCGCGACCGGACGGCGCGGCTCCGGCCGCTGCTGAAATCTTGCGCTCGGCGCCGAAACCTACCCGTCGGACGGTTCCGGCGTGCCGGGCGGCGCCTGCACCGTCTGCCGGCCGACGTCGTCGACGATCCCGGGAGCCATGCTCCCGCCGTGGGCCTCATGCTCCGGACGCTCCCGCCCGGCGGGAGTGGATCGCTCGCCAGAGCAACCGGGTCCCTCCTCGTTGACGAACTCGGCGTGGTTCTGTGGGTCGACGTCGCTCATCGCCTTGCCATACCCGTAAAGCCGACGTTTACGTCCGCGCAGTGGTGGCGGGGCCGGCCGAGGGCGCGTCGCTCCGCCGGCGACGAGCGGGAATGAGGCGGGTCTGGCCCGCGCGAAGATGCCGGTACGTCTGCCCGCGCTGCGTCGTTCACGCTGTTGACGGACCCGAACTTCGTGTCGGCCGGCAGCCGCGTACACCTCGGGTACGGCGCCTGGACCCGCCGGTTGATCGATCCCGCCATGACACCGGGCGACCTGCCGCCGCTCGACGGCGTGGTGCTGTCGCATCTCACGGCGGCCGCCGTCATACGCGCGGCGATACCCGCCCTCAAGGAGTCACACGGCGGCGAGGCCGGGATCCGCACGTACGTCCCGGCCCGTAGAACACGGCCAGCACGCCGAGCACGAGAAGCCACGTGACGACGTGGAATTCCCGGTCGGCCCCGAAGGGCCCCGGACAGGCCCGGCCGGGCCACGACCCGGGGTAGCCCGACATCGTGCCAATCCCTTCCTCATGGAGGTCCTGATGTTCAAGCACGTTGATTACCTGCAGTCCAGGCCAAGCCGGAGAAGCCCGACGCCCTGCTCGCAGCGAAGATGCAGGAGCTCGTCGGCGGGCAATTCGGCGAGATGACCGTGATGATGCAGCACCTCTGGCAGGGCTGGTCTTGCCGGGTGCCCGGGAAGTACAAAGACATGATCATGGACATCGCGACCGAGGAGATCGGCCACGTCGAGATGCTCACGACCATGCTGGCCCGGCTGCTCGAGGGCGCACCCGGCGAGGCGACCGAGAAGGCGGCGGCCGCCAACCCGTTGCTGGCCGCGGTCCTCGGTGGCATGAACCCGCAGCACGCCATCGTCACCGGCGGCGTTGCGCTGCCGCGCGACGCGGCCGGCGTGCCATGGGACACCGGCTACATCATCGCCAGCGGCAACCTGCTGTCCGACTTCCGGTCCAACGTCGCCGCCGAGGCGCAGAGCCGGCTGATGACCAGTCGGGTGTACAACATGACCGACGACCGCGGGGTCAAGGACATGCTGCAGTTCAACCTCGCACGTGACACCTGGCACCAGCAGCAGTGGCTGCTCGGCATCGAGCAGCTCATCGCCGACGGCTTCACCGAGTCCGGTATCGAGGACTCCAATGCCGATGTCGAGAACCAGGACGCCAACCACACGTTCTACAGCTTCGACCCGGAGAGCAGAGCCGACCAGGGCCGCTGGGCGCAGGGTCCGGCCCTGGTCGGGAAGAACGAGATCGTGTACGTGCCCGATGCGCAGCCGCTGACCGACGACAAGCCGCTCGGGCCGGCGCCGGACCCCAAGCTGTTCGTCACCTACGACGGCTCGATGGGTAAGGGCAAACCGGGCACCGGAGCCGGGGCCCACGCACAGGGTGCCGCAAACATCGTCAATAAGATCAAGGGCGCACTCGACTGACGGTTCTCCGCGCGCGGGAACGAAGGCAGTCCTTCGTTCCCGCGGCGCCGATCGCGTTGTCGACGAGCCGGCAGTAGGACAGGGCCGGTCCGAGGTGGTTGCCTCGACGATCTGCCGTATCACGCGTGAACAGGGCGGATCAGGGAATCCGTACAGGGACCGTCGGAAGGCGTTCGCAAGGCCGAGGAGGCGACGATGCAGGCATCGGGCAACCACGTGACAGCGGTAATCAGCAGTCAGCACGAGTTCAACGCACCAGCCGAGGTCGTCTTCGGGGTGCTCACCGATCCCGACCGTAGGACCCGATGGCTTCCGCAAGGTATGCGTACCGAGTCCGCCGGCCTCGACCACGTCCGGGTCCGGGCAGGCGGACAGGCCCACGAGTACGACGTGAGTTCTGCACCGGACCAGCTACGAGTGGAGTGGCGGGCGCGGGGCTCCGCCGGACTACATGGAGCGGCTTGGGTGCGTGACGCACCGGCCGGTGGCTGCGTGGTGCACGCCGAAGTGACGGTTCCCGGCGGGCATGCGGAGCGTCAACGGGCCGAGGAGCTGTTGGCGGAGTCGATGGGCCACCTCCAGCGCGATGTCAGCGACAACTTCAACGCGGGATGACGACCCGCTCGCGGCACCGCCGGTTGCTGCACCCCGACGGGCGCTCGTTCACCGGCGAGTTGCAGGTTGACGGCCTCGACGTACCGATCGGCTCGGGTCTGATCGACCGGTCCGGCCGGTACCCGGTCACTGTCCGGCTGTCCAAGGGGGTCGGCACCCCAGGCGCTGCACCGGGTCGAGCGGTTGCGGGAACGCCTGGGGCGGGAAGCAGGTCTGCGGGTGATGGACTCCTCGATCGTCGGCCACGACGGGGTCGCTGAGTGGGATCCGTTGAAGCTCAGCGTGGACGTTTCCGCCCTGGGTATCACCGGCTACCAGGCGCGCGACTGGCTGAAGCAGGAATGCGGACTCACCGTCCAACTGGGCGACGCCCGAAGGGTGGTGTGCTCGCTGACGTACGCCGATGACGATGCTGCGATCGAGCGGCTGGCCGCGGCCCTGGAACGGCTCGCCGACGACCCGCCGGCGCCGGACCGTCCCGCCCCGGACCTCCCACCGCTGGAAGATTTTGATCTTGACCAGGTGATGAACCCGCGGGAGGCGTATTTCGCCGAGACCGAGCAGGTCACCGACCCTGCCGGGCGTATCGCCGCGGGGATGACTCTCCCCGACGCCGCCGACCCGAAGCTGAAGACGTTCCGGGTAGTGCGCGAGTAGTGGACCACCGAACCGGGAGTCATGGAGCGCGGTCACTGCCAGCACCGTCCCGGGCCGAGTGCTCGGCGCGGCACCGGACGCACCGGCAGGCTGAGCGTTGCCGGCGTAGGCCCACCCGCCGGGATGTCGCCGGCTAATTAGGCGGTGTTTACCGGTGCCGGCTCGGTGACGGCCAGGTAATCGAGCAGCCCGCTGATCCGTAGTACCTGACGGGTGAACGGGTGGGGATCCACGACGCTCAGTCGGCATCCGAACTGCCGAGCCCTGGTCTGGCATAGCACGAGGGTGCGGATGCCGTTGGAGTCGAGGAATGTCACGCCGTGAAAGTCCACCTCGACGCGGGCGTACCGGTGGCTGCTCACCGCACCGACGATGCTGTTCTGCAGTTGGCCCGCGGTGTCCGCGTCGACTTCGCCGGACACGATGATGCGTGTGGTTTCCGGGTCCCCGCCGTCCCGCAGTTCGATGGTCAGCGCGTCCTGGTCCTCGCCCGGGAAGCTGGCCCTACCGCCGATGTTCATGAGCGTCTCCGGCGCGCTTGGGGCAGGTTACGGTAGCCCTCGCTACTGAAGGTGATTCTTACCGTACTACCGATGACCGGTCGTCACCACGGTGGTGGCGGGCCGGCCGGGCGGTGGTGATGTACTCGCCGGTGCGCGACGCGCGTGCGGCCCGACCCTTCGGTCACGATCAGGCGAGACGGCGGGCGAAGGCCTGGACCGGCAAGGACCAGGCGGCCGGATCCTGCCAGCAGAAGGTGTGCGGGCCGGGGACCTCGACGCAGCCGCCTTCGGCGGCCGGCGCGGCCAGCCGCTCCGCCCATCGGCGGGTGCTCAACGCGTCGTCACGGCCGCGGACGACCAGCACCGGCACCGGAAGCGCGAGGACCGCATGCGTCAGGCTGTAGCGACGGTGCTGACGCAGGACATGCACGAGTCGCCGCAGGCCGGCTCGTTTGCGCTCGGGCCGGTTGACCTGCTCCAGGCCGGCCGGCTCGCGGGTCAGGTCCAGCAGCCACCTACCGAGTACCGAGGGCAGTCCTCGGTAGGTGGGGTCGAAGACCGGCGAGCCCAGCACTATGCCGGCGACGTCGCCGGGCCGGCGCAACGCGGCTTCGGCCGCCACCTGAGTCCCGCTGGAGTGACCGGCGAGGACCACCTTGTCCGGCCCCACCTGATCGAGCCAGTCGTTGAGCGCGTCGGCGAACTCGGCAACGCTCAGCTCGTGCGGCGGGTCGCCGCTGCCGCCGCAACCGGGTAGGTCGATCAGATGGGCCCGGGTCCAGGTGGCCATCTCCGCCAGGCTGGGCAGCAGATAGTCGCAGGCGGTCATCCCGTGGACCAGGACGACTTCCGGCAGACCCGGGCGCACGGTGCCGAGGCTCCGGCTGCGGATCCTGCCCAGGGGCCCGTCGTGGTGTCGCGTCTCGGTAGCGATCGGATCCGGGCTCACGCAGGATCGAGTACCCGGATTCGGCGGCCGCGATACCGGGCATTCGGATTTCATGACATTGCCGCCTCAGGTCGCCGGATTCGACTCCGCCTCGGCGATGGTCGTCGCCCTCGCCCGGTTCCTGCACGGCCAGGACACCCCGCCGCTGGGGAAACCGGGGTTCCGGGCACTCCGGCCGGTCGCCGCCGCGGCCTCCAGGCTTCCGGCCGGAGTCCAGGAGGCCCTGTACAGCGCGTTCAGTGGGGCCGAGGGCCGCCAAGAGGCCGAGATCGCCCGACTGGACATGGACGCCATCTCCGCCGGGATCGTGCAGGCCTATCCGCGCCGCCGCTACCCGGCGGTCGTGATCGGGTCGTCCGGGGGGGCCCTCGTGCACCTGTGCGCGGCGCTCGGTGTGCCCTGGCTGCCACAGACGCTGCTGTTGCCCGTACGGCAGAGAGGCATCTCGCCCGACGATCCGCAACGGGCGGCACACGCGCTCGCCGGCACCGCCCGGGCCATGCTCGACCGCAACCCGGACCTCGTGCTGCACCACATGCACGACCCCAACCAGGACCGGCTGACCCTGCGGCGGATGGCCTACTTCCGCGTCAAACGCCGCACGCTGGGGGAGGCCTACGAGCGCTTCCTCGCCGATCACCTCGAGCCCGGCGGCCTCGTCATCGTGGCCGAGTGCGGCAAGCGCTGGCCGGTCACGCACCTGGGGGAGCGGCATCTGTTCCAGTTCGGCGCGGTCGGGGGCATCCCGCCGCAGGAATACCGCCAGGGCAGCGACCGGGTGACCGACTACCTGCGGCGCTACGGGGCCGACCGGACCCGATGGGTCGCACCGGTCGCCGACGGTGATGCGCCCGAGGCGGAATGGGGTTTCGAGCCCGTCCTGCGCGATGACATCACCGCCTTCGCCGACCGGTTCGGCTTTCGGGTACGCAGGCTGGCGTTCGACGAGCCCGAGGACCTCAGCCCGCTGGTCGCCGACCTGTACCGATGGTGGTACCGCCGTCGTGGCCTGCCCGGGAACCGGCTGTTCGTCGACTCGTTCATACTGCTCGACCCCTGGTGGACGCTGCGCGCCGGCGCCGTGCCGTACTGGAGTGTGTTCCCGGTCCAGCCGTCCCTGACGGCCTTGGAGAAGTACCTGGGCGACGCCGAGCCCTACGATCACATCCAACTCGCCCTGTTCTGCCACGGCGTGGAGTCGGCCGGCGTCGCCGCCGCCGGGCAGTGGCAGGAGGTGCTCAACCGGGCCCGGGTGACCGGCACCTTCGCCGGAGTCTCACCGCGCCGCTATCCGCGGGACTTCCGCACGTTCTTCGGTTTCCAGGCCGCGCTGCGCCGGGTCCGGCCGCGCCGACAGCTGCCGGAACCGCTGCCGCTCACCGGGTTCGACGAGTTCCTCGGCGAGCACGGCGGCCGGTACCCGGGTCTGCGAACTCAGGAGCGCCTGATGGACTGAATCAGCCGTCGGTCGCCTCTTCGTCCTCTTCCTCGGCGTCCTCGTCGATCCAGTTGTGCCGGTACCAGGGAATGCCGGCCCAGAACACCAGGAAGAAGATCGCCGTCGCCCCGCCTAGCAGCAGCGCTGCCGGCCTGTTGAGCAGGTAGTCGACGATGAGGAAGACGCTGCTGACCATCGCGATCAACAGGAACGCCAGCCCGCCGGTGGCCATCCGGTGCGCGTACCGGACCAGCTCGGGCTTGCGGCCCTGCCGGAACAGCGCGCGGTGGAACGCGACCGGCGAAATGATCATCGCGGTGGAGGCCGCCGCGGCGAGGAGCGCCACGACGTAGATGTCCTTCTGGAAGCCTGTCGTCTTCGGGAAACCGTTGCTGAACGGCAGCGTCAGCAGGAACGCGAACAGGATCTGGATGCCGGTCTGCGCCACCCGTAACTCCTGGAGCAGATCCGCGAAGTTGCGATCCCAGCGGTGCTTCTCGCCCTCGTAACTGACGCGACGTTTCTCGGCGGTCATATCACTGGAAGGTGCCCCGCCGACCGGTCGTCGAAACGCCTCACCGGCCCGGGTGTACTCCTCGCCGAAGAGAAGCCGAATACCCGTTGCAAAGTCGTCGACGCAGAGCTGAAGCCGGCTCGTGCCCGGTTGAAGCGCCGGGACTCGCGAACTCACGAGGAGCTGATGGAGGAGGCCGACCGGCTGCTCGCTTCGATGCCACCACGCACGCGCAAGGCTGCCGCCGCACACCCAGGACATGCTCATCGGCCAGGCCGGCCAGCTGGAGCAGTTCCACTGGTTCGTCCGCGCTCACCTGGAGCGCGAGGACGGCAGCCTGGGCACGGCCGGTGCCCGCGACGAGAAGACCGCCGCCCGACGCGGCAAGCGCTGACGCGCCCGGTTCAGGATCTCGGCCCGTTCAGGACCGGGCGGTAGCCGCTGAGCTCCAGGCGCCGCGTCGGCCACTCGCTCGTCCTGGTGGTAGGGCACGATCACGCGGTGTGTGGTGGCCGGGTGGCTAGTTCGCGGTAGAAGGTGTGAATGGTGTTGACGGCTGCGGTGAAGGCGTCGAGGTCGATCGGCTTGGTCACGTAGGCATTGGCGTGACGCAGGTAGCTGGACGTGACGTCGTCGGGCTGCGCAGAGGTCGTGAACACCACGATCGGGATCGTGGCCAGCAGTGAGTCCTGCTTCACGGCGGTGAGGACTTCCCGGCCGTTCATGCGGGGCATGTTGAGGTCGAGCAGGATGAGATCCGGTCGCGGGGTGGCCTCGCCGTCGTTGTGCAGGTAGGCCAGCGCCTCGATGCCGTCGTGGGCGATGTGCAGGCGGGTGGACACGCGGTGCGCGGTGAACGCCTCGGTGATCAGTGCGAGGTCGGCGGTGTCGTCGTCGACGAGCAATACGTCGTAGCGCGTGTCGTCCTGAGTCATAAGGGCTCCGTTGCGTCCCCGTCACGGGTTTCTTTCCGGTTCGCATCACCATCGTGGCACGCGTCGGGGCCTGCGTGCGGATGTCCGCGGGTGGAATCGCAAGGCGGGCCGTGTGGGCAGACGTGCGGAGGGTTCAGGTTCAGCGGTCGCCTGTTGCCGCTCCGCCGTTTCCGCGGAGCAGCTGGGTCGGTGTGATCATCGGGGCGTTCACCAGGGTGAGGATGAGGTCACCGACGTCGGACAGCGCGACCACGTGTCCGGTGATGTCGCCGCGACTGATGGTGGCATGCGGCATCGCGGGCTGGGTGGAGGTGGCCACGCTGCTGACGATGACGGTGCCGCCGAAGCGGTGCACGACGGTCGCGCCGGTCGCGGCGTCGTTGCCGTGCCCGGTGAGCACCACTGCGATCAACTGGCGTCCCGCGGCGATAGCCGCGGTCGTCAACAGCAGGTCCGCCGACGGCCGGTAGGGCGGTGCCGCACCGGACGGGATCAACGCGATCGACAGGTCCGCGGCGATCAGCGTGTGGAATCCGGACGGAGCGACCAGTACCCGGCCGGGTGTCAGCACGTCACCGTCGGCGGCGAAGCCGACCGGCAGTGTCGTCCGCTGACCGAGGATGGCGGGCAGTTCGCTGACCCGGTCGGGCTCCAGATGCTGCAGGACGATCACCGCGGCGGGCAGATCGGCCGGCAGCCGCTCGAGGACGACGGTCAGGGCAGCGAGGCCGCCGGCGGAGCAGGCCAGCACCACGATCGGCATGTCGCTCACTGCACCACCCCGAGCCTCAGCTGCCGCCGTGTGTCACAGCGCGCGGGTCGGCCGGCCGAGCCCACGGAGTTGCCGGTGTGGCGCGCAGAGCCGCCCAGACGGTCTTGGTGTCGGGGCCGGCATGGATATCCCAGGCGGCGCTGTAGGCCTCCACGAGGCGCAGCCCTCGTCCTCGGACGGCGTGCGGCGCGCCGTCGCGGAGTTCGGCGGGGGCGATGACCGGTAGCTGGGGGCAGTAGTCGCGCACGCTGACGAGCAGATAGTCCCCGCGCAATATGCAGGTGGCGTGGAGATCGGTGCGTGCGTGCTCGACGGCGTTGCTGACCAACTCGGAGATGACCAGTGTGGCGGGGCCGAGCAGGCAATCGAGGTTCCACGTGCGGCAGGCGTGGGCGACCATCGCTCTGGCGCGTTGCGGGGCATTTGCGACGGCACCCAGCCGGATGCTTGCTCTGCGCGGGGCCCGGGCGCCGCCGCTGCCGACCGCGGCAAGGGCGTCGGTGTAGGTCGGGAAAGACTCCACGTCACCGAGAACCCGGCCACCCATCTGGGTGGCGAGCTCGGCGGACGCGCCGCAGATCATCAGCGTCGTTCCGGTCGGTGTCTGGGTCTGCGCCGCGGCGGGGAACACGGCCAGGCGGGAACGGTGATCGACACTCATCTCGCCGACCTCGACGATGACCGCGTCGGGCGCCTCGATCAGGCACTTCATCAGGGTGCGCCGAACCAGCGGAGCGGTTTGCAGATCGAGGGAACCGCGAATGGTGATCAGAATGGTGTCGCGTGCGGGCACGGTAGACACCGCGGCGGTCAGGCTCACACCACTCATCCTCCGAAGCTCGTAGCCGGATCGAGAGTATCGGCGTCGACCACCAGATCGGACACTTGCAGTAGATCCGCCACATCGGTGATCCGCAGAACGGTGTCGACGTCGCCGGACCCGTTGCAGGCACGGAGGACCACACCGGTGCTCCGGGCAAGATCATGGGCCTTGACGAAGGCGGTCAGACCCGCGGCGTCGAGGAACGTCAAGGCCGCCAGGCCGTCGACCGGGGCCAGTACGGAAATCGCCAACGGATTGGCCACATCCATCACGGCCCTCCCTAAAGCCGTCTCTGACCACACGCATCAACTGCCCGAACGCCATCACGCACCACCAACCGGCAGGTCAGGCCCGATCAGGCGCTACCCAGGTGCTACCGGGCATGTCCCATGGTACGTGGAGTCCCGCGCTTCGTCCGCAGCAACGATCCCAGCGACCGGCTGTATGAGGCGGCGTGTCGCGGGCTCGCGCCTTCGCAGGTGGTTGGGGACAACCTTGGTTCGGTAACGGCGCACAATGCGCTGGTCGCGGCCGGGTGCCGGGATCCCGGCTCGGCCGGCTCCGGGTACGGGTCTCAGCGCGCACCACGGCGGCCATGTCCTCGCCGCCGTGGCCCCGTGCCAACACCTCGCCGTAAGGCTGGTGCAGGCGTCCAGCGGCGGTGACGCGATCCCGGTCGCCTGGGCGGCGCCGGCGATGAGCCGCCAATTCATCAGCACCTGAAGTCTCGGCGGACCAGCTTGTCGGCCGGGACACCGCGCCGGCCATGGGCCGGAGTCGAGTATGCGCATCCGCTCCCGGCCGGTATCGGGACGGCTGACAACCGTGGTAGAAAGGCACGCCCAAGATCGAAGGATCGTCGGCCCGGGGGAGACATTGTCCGAGGAAGCGCTCATCGTCTGCGAGAGCCTGGTCCGGATCTATCAAACCGGATCGATCGAGGTGCAGGCGCTGCAAGGGCTCGACCTGGTGGTGAACCGCGGCGAGATGGTGGCCGTGGTCGGCGCCTCCGGCTCCGGGAAGTCGACGCTGCTGTCCATCCTCGCCGGGATCGACGCGCCGACCGCGGGGAAGGCCGGGGTCGGACGGTGGGACCTGCTCGCGATGTCCCGCGCGGACCGGGTGCGGTACCGGCGGCACACCGTCGGGTTCGTCCGGCAGCAGGCCGCCAGCAACCTGGTGCCGTACCTGACCGCCCGCCAGATGGTCGACCTGCCGATGACCGCCGCCCGCAGACCGGCCGGGCAGCGCCGGGAACGCGCCGGTGAACTCCTCGAGGCGCTCGGTGTGGCGGACTGCGCCGACCGCAGACCGGGCGAGATGTCCGGTGGGCAGCAGCAGCGGGTCGCGATCGCCGTCGCCTGCGCGAACGAGCCGCACGTGCTGCTCGCCGACGAGCCCACCGGTGAGCTGGACACCGCCACGTCGGCAGAGGTGTTCGGCGCGCTGCGCGACGTCAACCAGAGGTACGGCGTGACTGTCGTGGTCGTCACCCACGATCCCGAGGTGAGCGGCAAGGTCGAGCGGACCGTGGCGATCCGGGACGGGCGCACCAGCAGCGAGGTGCTGCGCCGCACCACGACCAACGAGGATGGTGACACCCACGTGATCGCCGAGGAGTACGCGGTGATGGACCGGGCCGGCCGGGTCCAGGTGCCTCGCGAGTACCGCGAGACGCTTCAGCTCGTCAACCGGGTGCGGCTCGCCCTGGAGGCCGATCACGTGCAGATCCACCCCGATCGGAATGGCCGGTGACGGACCCGATTCTTTCCGTACGCGGTATCGACCGCACGTTCGGCGTCGGCCCGGCCACCGTGCACGCACTGCGCGGCATCAGCTTCGACGTCGAACCGGGAACCATGGTCGCCCTGGTCGGCCGTTCCGGCTCGGGCAAGACCACCCTGCTCAACGTGATCGGCGGCCTGGACCGTCCGGACGCCGGCACCGTGGTCGTCGACGGCGCCGACGTCACCGCCCTGGACGAGGACGGCCTGTCCCGGCTGCGGCGCGACAAGGTGTCGTACATTTTCCAGACCTTCGGCCTGATCCCGGTGCTGTCCGCCGCCGAGAACATCGGCGCACCGCTGCGGCTGGCCCGCACCCCGGCCGCGGACCGGGAGAAACGGGTCCGGTTGCTGCTCGACCTGGTCGGCCTCACCGAACACGCCGAGCAGCGCCCCGGCGAACTCTCCGGCGGCCAGCAGCAGCGGGTCGCGATCGCTCGCGCCTTGGCCGCCTCGCCCCGGCTGCTGATCGCCGACGAACCGACCGGGCAGCTCGACGCGGAGACCGGCCGCTCGGTGATGGCGCTGCTGCGCGGCGTCGTCGAGTCCGAGGGCGTCACCGCGCTGGTGTCCACCCACGACCCGGTGATGATGGCGCTCGCCGACCGGGTGATCCGGATCAGCGACGGGCAGCTCGCCGGATGATGACCCTGTTGGGTCGCCGGGCCCGCGCCCAGTGGCCGGTGCTGGCCGCCCTGCTCGCCGTGGTCATCCTCGGCGCGTCCCTGCTCGGTGTGTGCGCCCTGTTGGTGACCCGCAGCGCGGCGCTGGCGCTCGGGGTCGCGGCGGCGCAGGCCGATCCGGCGGCGACGACGGTCACCGCGTACACGTCGACCATCGACGGGTCCGACGCCGCCGCCGTCACGGACGCCACCCGGCGCGTGCTGACCTCGGCGATCGCCCCGTACGGCGCGAGCACCGCGGTCCGCGCCTCGTCGGTGACCCGGCCGCTGCCCGGCCGCCGGGACGAGGCCCGCACGTACCTGTCCGCCATCGAGGATCTGCCGAGCCGGGCCGAACTGGTCGCCGGTCACTGGCCGCGCGCCGGGGACCCCGCGCACGCGGAGGCCGTGCTGCTCGAACCGACCGCGAAGCTGCTCGGGCTGGGCGTGGGCAGCCGGGTGCGCCTGGCCGCGAAACCGCCGGACTATCCCGCCCCCGCAGTAGACCTGACCGTCGTCGGCATCGCCCGGCCGCTGCCCGGCGCCGGCTGGGACCGGGACCCCCTGCATGGCGCCGGCTACCAGGCGGACCACAGCGACGGCACCACGATGCGTACCTTCCCGGCGTACGGGCCGTTCCTGCTGGACCTGAAGGACCTGCTCGGCGGCGGGTCGTCGCTGGCCCTGATGGAGATCGCCGCCCATCCCGACCTGGCCCACGCCACCCCGGCCGGGCTGGGCACCCTCGTCGCGGGCGTGCGCGACGCCGACCCGCGGCTCACCGGCACCCTCGGCGGACGCGCCAAGTTCACCCGGGTCGGCTCCGGCGTGATCGGCACCCTGATCGCCGCCCGGCATCAGCAGAACGTGACCGAGGCCGCGGTCCTCGCGGTCGCCGTGCTCGGCACCGTACTCACCGCAGCGGCGCTCGCCCTCGCCGGGCGGCTCACCGCCGGGCTGCGCGCCGGGGAGACCGCGCTGCTGTCGGGACTCGGGACCAGCCGGATACAGCTCGCCGTCACCGCGTTCGTGGAGGCGGGGTTGATCGCGCTGGTGGCGACGGCGGTCGCGGTGCCCGCGTCGTCGCTGCTGCACGCCGGCCTCAGCCACCTACCGCCGATGTCCGGGGCGGGGCTGGCCACCGACCCGGGCGTGACCGGCGGCCAGATACTCGCGGTCGTGGCGGGCGCGTCCGCCCTCACCGTGGTCCTCGCCCTGGTGGCGATCCGGGCCGAGGCCCCACCCGGCGAACGCGGCCGCCGCGAACTGCTGGCCCGCACCGGCCTGGACCTGCTCCTGGTGGCGTTCGCGGTCCTCGGCTGGTGGCAACTGCACGCGCGCTCGGCATCCCCGGACCTGCTGGAGACGCTCGCGCCGGCCCTGCTGCTGGCCGCCGGGACCGCCCTCGCGCTGCGGCTGGTCCCGCCCGCGCTCCGGGTCGCCGACCGGCGGCTGGCCCGCCGCTCCGACGGTCTGCCGCTGCCACTGGCCGTGTTCGAGGCGGCCCGCCGCCCGCAGGCCGCCGCGGCCGGGCTGTTGATCTGCCTCGCCGCCGCGACCTGCACGTTCGGGACAGCGCTCGACGCGACCTGGAACCGGTCCCAGCACGACCAGGCCGACCTGGCCGTCGGCACCGACCTCGCGGTCACCCTGACCACCCCGCCGGTTGCCGGGCAGGGCGCCGCGATCGCGCGGGCCACCGGCGCCGGCACGATCAGCCCGGCCACCGACCGGGGCCTGGCGATCGGCCAATGGGTCGGCAGCGGCGGTGACCCGCCCCGGCTGGTCGCGGTCGACACCACGCACGCCGTGCAGCTGCTGCGCGGCCGGCTGCCGGACGGCCACGACTGGGCCGGCGTGACCCGCGGACTGGCCCCGGCCGAGCCGGCCGGCGGCATCACCGTGCCGGCCGGCGGCACGTTCACCCTGGCCGGTACGGCGAGCGGCGCGGTTCCGCTGGCCGTCATCCCGAAACTGCTCCTGCAGGACCCGACCGGGCTGCGGACGCTGTGCACCGGTGCGCCGATCCAGCTGGACGGCACCCCGCACCGGGTCACCGGCTGCGCGCCGGCCGACGGTATGCGACTGGTCGCGGTCGCCCTGCCGGTCGACGTCGATCCGTACGACCTGTTCGCGGCCACCCGCAGCCGGCTCGCGGTCACCCTCACCCTGCCCGGCCCGGCCGGTGACGTGGCCGGCTGGAACACCCTTTCGGCCGAGCCGGTGGCGAACCAGCTGTTCGACCCGGCCATGACCACGGCCGGGAACCGGATGCGGATGACCGGGACCGTGCAGCTCGGCGGGCAGCCGGACGCCGCGCTGACCCTGGTCACGATGGCCTTCCCGGCCCCCGACGTGGTGCCCGCGGTGGTCTCCGAACGACTCGCGGACGACCTCGGCGTCACCATCGGCTCGCCGCTCGACGTGGCGTTCGGCGCCACCGCCGTATCGGTGAAGATCACCGGCATCGTGCCGGCCGTGCCGTCCGCGCCCGGCTCCGCCACCATCCTCGCCGACCTGGACACCCTCTCCCGGTACCTGACCGCCCGCGGCGACCTGGAATATCCGGTGGACGCCTGGTGGGTCGGCGCGCCGGCCCGCAGCGACGTCGCCGGCCTGCACCTGGGCACGGTCACCACCCGCGCCGGCGAGACGGCGCGGCTCACCGCCGGGCCGCTCAACGCCGGGCTGCCCGCCGTGCTCCGCCTGCTCGTCCCGGCCGCCGTCCTGCTGCTGCTCGCCGGGGTGTTCCTGCACGTCACGCACGACCTGCGGGACCGGGCGGTCGAGGTGGCGCGACTGCGCGGCATCGGGATGACCGGCCGGGAGATCCGGACCACCCTCCTCGGCCAGCACGCCTTCGTCCTGTTGCCGCTGCTCGCCGCCGGAGCGCTGGTCGGCGCGCTCGGGACGGTGATCGTGGCGCCGCTGCTGATCCGTTCGGAGACCGGGGCGGTGCTCATCCCGTCGGTGACCCCGGCCTGGCCCTGGGCGGCCGAAACGCTGTTGCTCGTCCTGCTCGTCGCCGGGTCCACCCTGGCCGTCGGCGTGGTGGCCGGCGTGCAGGCCCGCCGGGCCGGCGCGGCTCAACTCAGGGTGGCGTCATGAGTCTGCACTGGCCGAGCATCCGGGGCCGCGCCCGGGCCGACGCCGGTCCGCTACTCCTGTCGGCCGTGGTGATCGCGGTGGTCTCGGTGCTGGCCGGGACGGCCCCGGTGCTGCTGCGCAGCACCGCCGACGAGGCCGTCCAGCGGGCGGTCCGCGAGGCCGGCGACGACGCGGACGTCCAGGTCCAGGCCCGCTGGGAGTACGACGACGGCCCGAGCGGCGGCCGGCTCCGCACCCCGCGCTCCGCCGAGGCCCTCGACGACCTGCGCGATCGGTCCATGGAGGAGCTCGGCCCGCTGAGCGCGATGCTGCTCCCGCCGATCGAGTTCGTCGACAGCCCGTACCTGAAGATCGTCAACGCCACCGAGCCACGCTCGTTCCGGCTCAACTACGTGTCCGGCCCGTCCGGGCCGGCGCTCACCTGGGTCTCCGGCGCCGCGCCGAAGGCGGCCACCGGGCAACCGGACGTCGAGACGCCGTGGAACGGCCCGCCGTGGCCGGTGCAGGTGGGCGTCTCCGAGATCACCGCGACACGGCTGGGGGTCAAGCCCGGCGACCGGATGCAGATCGAGGACAAGAACCGCAATCCCAAGGACATCCGGGTGAGCGGTGTCTTCCGGGCCGGCGACCCCACCGATCCGGCCTGGCGGGTGGCCCCGTGGCTGCTCGACCCGATGGCCGGCAAGGACGGTCCGGGCAACACCCGGTTCGGCGGGCTGCTCACCGAGGAGTCGCTGCCCGACGCCCGCCTCGCGTTCGAGCTCGACGCGGTGAGCCGCGAGGTCCGGTTCAGCCCCGACCCGGACATGCTGACCCTGGACTCGGCCCAGAGCCTCGCCGCGACCGCGGTGGCGCTCAAGGCGTCGTCCGCGTCGTCCGCCGACCGGGGCTCCGGCTCGCAGTGGTCGACCCAGCTCGACCGGGTGCTGCGGAACGTCGAGAACCAGATCGACGCGACCACCGTGCAGGCGTCGGTGCTGCTCGCCGCGGTGTCCGCGGCCGCCGTGCTGATCCTGCTGCTGGCCGCCGACCTGATGGTCGGCCGCCGCGCGCCGGCGCTGACCGTGGCCCGGCAGCGCGGCGCCTCGCTGACCACCCTGGGTATCGAACTGCTACTCGAATCGGTGCTGGTCGCGGTCGGCGCGGCGGCCCTGGGCGTGCTGATCGCCCGGCTGTTCGTGCCGGACGTCGCCTGGGGCTGGCTGCTGCCGGTCGTACTCGCCGGCGCACTGGCCGGTCCCGGATTCGGGACGCTCACGGCGTACCGGTCCACCCGCGACAAGCGGGTCCCTGCCAACCGCAGCGCCCGCCGGCGGGCCGGGCGAACGGCCGCGCTGCGCAGGCTGACCGCGGAGAGTGCGGTCGTTGCCGCGGCGGTGACCGCGGTCGTCGTGCTGCATCAGCGCGGAGTTCTGCCGTCGGCGGGCGGGACCGTGCTGCTTCCGGCCGCCGCGCCGGCTCTCGGGGTGCTGGCCGGCGCACTGGTGCTGCTGAGGCTGCTGCCGCTGGGGACCGCGCTGGCGCTGCGCCGGGCGCTGCGGTCGACCCGGCCGCTGGCGGTGTTCGGGGCGGCCCGGGCCGCGGCGGCCTCCGGGCGGGTGCTGCCGATGCTGGCGCTGGCCAGCGCGGCGGCGCTCGCGACGTTCGCGCTGACCATGAACACCACGATCGGGCATGGGCTCACCGACGGCGCGTGGCGGACCGTCGGGGCGGACGCCCGGCTGGACCTCGCACCCGACACCGAGACCGCCGAGCCGGTGCGGCTGATCGCGCACTCGCCGGGGGTCAGGCATGTTGTCACGGCCCAGATCAGCGATGGCACGCCGATGGTCGTCGGGGACGCCTCCCGGCCGTCGCGCCTGGTGATCGTGGACAGTGCCGCGTACCGGGAGCTGCTCGCCGACACCCCGTTGCCCGCGCTGCCGGCCGACCTCACCGGCGCCGCGGGCAGCGACGCCATCCCGGCACTGGTGCGTTCCGCCGACGGCAAGGTGACGGTCGGCGACCAGCTGAAACTCGCCCGGGACGGCGCTCCCGCGCTCCAGTTCATCGCGGTCGGCGCGGCGCCCGCGATCGACGGCGCCGAGGACGTCGTACTGGTCGACGCGGCCGCGATGACCGCGGCCGGGGTGACGGTCACGTCGAACACGATCTGGGTGACCGGCTCCGGTGCGGTCTCGGCGGCCCGGGCCCACGCGGGCGCCGCCGACGTCGTCGCGCGCACCGACGTGGAGCGTGACCGCCGGGACGCGCCCCTGGTGACCGGCCTGCTCCGGCTCGCCTGGGCGTCGGCGGGCACGCTGCTCGCGCTCGGGCTGCTGGGCTTCGCGCTCGGGGCGGCATCCGGGGCGCCGGAACGCTGGCAGACCCTGAGCCGGCTGCGGACGCTCGGACTTCGTACCGGAGAGTCCCGCCGCGTCGCCGCCGCCGAACTGCTGCCCCTCGCCCTGATCGCCGCCGTCGGCGGCCCGCTGCTGGGGGTGCTGCTCGCTTACCTGTCCCTCGGCCCGCTGGCGTTGCGGCTGCTCACCAGTCAGCCGGACGGTCCGGCGCTGTTCCTGCCGTGGGTGGAGATCATGGTGATCGCCCTCGCCTTCCCGGCGATGGTCGCGGCGGTGGTCGCGGTCGAGTCGGCGGTGCGCCGTCGTCGTCGCCTGGGCGAGGTCCTCCGGGTCGGCGGCGCGTAGCAGGACCGGCGGCTCCGACGTTGTCTCAGACGGAGGGTCAACGAGGACGCAGCTGTCCCCGCCTGGCCGGCGGTGGGATCCGCGGTGGGGGATCAGAGCGCGTCGGCGTCGATCTGCCCGCGGAGCTTGGCCAGCGCCTTGGTGAGCAGCCGGGAGACGTGCATCTGGGAGATGCCCAGCTGCTCGGCGATCTGCGACTGGGTCAGGTTGCCGTAGAACCGCAGGGTGACGATCTTCTGCTCGCGGTCGTCGAGGCGGGCCAGTGCCGGGCCCAGGCTGGCGCGCAGGTCGACGTTGTCGTAGTCGTTGGCCCCGTCGCTGAGGGTGTCGCCCAGCTCGGTGTGGCCGTCGGTGCCGATCGGGGTGGACAGGCTGGTCGCGTTGTAGGCACGGGCGCCTTCGAGGCCTTCGAGGACCTCTTCCTCGGTGATGCCCAGGTGGGTGGCGATGTCCGCGACCAGGGGCGGGCGGCCCAGGGTGTGGGTGAGGGTGCTGTTGGCCTCGGTGATCCGCAGGCGCAGTTCCTGCAGCCGGCGGGGCACCCGGATCGACCAGGTGCGGTCGCGGAAGTGGCGCTTGACCTCGCCGAGGATGGTCGGGATCGCATAGCCGGCGAAGTCGGCCCCGCGGCCGGCGTCGAACCTGTCGACGGCCTTGATCAGCCCGATCGTGGCGGTCTGGACCAGATCGTCGGTGGGCTCGCCGCGGCCGGTGTAGCGGTTGGCGAGGTGGCGGGCCAGCGGCAGCCACGCCTCGATGGTCTTGTCACGCAGGGCCGGGCGGGACGGATGACCGGCCGGCATCGCGGCGAGCGCGTTGATCAGGTCCCCCGCGACGTCTGCCGCCCGAGCGCCCGTCAGCGTGTCACTGTCGGTGGTGGTCGACCGGGAGGTCGTCGCGACGGATGTCGTGGTCATTAGTGTTCCTCCAGTCGTCCTGCCAGCAAGGTTGGCCGTTCGGCAGCAAGACAATAACCGAACAGTCAGGGCGAAGGCTAGCCGAAAGTATGAGTCACGTTCTGTGGCAGTTTGGTGACTCGCCTCCACCATGCGACGCGATCAGGCATCGGTGGGGGGCCCGTCTATGCTCCGCTGCGTGAGCGACAACCAGATGAGTGGCGTGGATCTCAACGACATGCTGCTCGCGGTGGAGAAGGCCGCCCCGGTCGACGCGGTCGAGGCGGTCACCCGGAGCATCGCGGTGAGCCTCGACGCGTTGTGGGTGTCGTTCCTCGTGGCTGATATGAGTGGCCGTGCCCTCGTGCGCCTGGTGCACGTACCGATCGGTGATGGGCCCGGAGGTCGTCGGCAGGCCGCGGACCTCGCGATGGTGTTGCCCTTCGACGGCGGCCCGCAGGAACAGGCGCTACGCGCGCAGCATGTACTGGTCGAGTACGACGGTGACCAGTACGTGGTGCGGGCGCCGGTCACCCAGCGGGGCGAAGCCATCGGCCTGTTGGAGATCGCCCTGCCTGCCGCACCGGGCGACGCGGCCGTGCAGTGGGTGTCGCGCTCCGCGCACACGCTGGCCTTCGTGGTGATCGCCAACCGCCGGCACACCGACCTCTTCGAATGGGGACAGCGGAGCAGTCCGTTCACCCTCGCCGCGGAGATCCAACGACGGCTGCTGCCCTCGTCGTTCACCTGTGAGGCCGATTCGTTCACGCTGGCGGGATGGCTGGAGCCGGCAGCCAGCATCGCCGGCGACACCTTCGACTACAGCGTGGCCCGCGACGTGCTGCACATGAGCATCACCGACGCGGTGGGCCATGGAGTACACAGCGCGCTCACCGCGACCCTGTGCGTCAGCGCACTGCGCAACGCCCGCCGCCGGGGCGCCACCCTGCTCGAACAGGCCCAGGCCGCGGACGAGGCGCTCATCGCCGACGCACCGATCAACTCTCCCTTCACCACCGGGCTGCTCGGCCGGCTGGAGCTGACCACCGGAGTCTTCGCCGTCGTCAACGCCGGGCACCCCGCCCCGCTGCTCGTCCGCGACGGGGTCGCGCAACCCATCCCGCTGCTCGTCAACCGGCCCTTCGGCGTGCTGCGTGACAAGCCCTACCGGACCTCTGAGGTCCAGTTGAAGCCTGGCGACCGGCTGGTCCTGCTCACCGACGGCATGCTCGAACGCGGCGCCGCCGCCCTTGACGTGTCCGCGCGACTCCTGGACCTCAAGGCGCTACACCCCCGGGAGGTCGTCCGCGTCCTCGGCGACCTCGTCGTCGATGCCGCCGGACCGGTGCTGCCCGACGATGCCTGCCTGCTGATCCTCGACTGGCACGGAGGCCACGGCGACACCCGCCGCACCACAGCCGGCGCCGACCCCCACCGGGCCAGCCAACCCGATTGACGCGGATGACCGAGGCCTTCGGCGGCGGCCTGAGCATCCGCTCGCCGAATGCCGGCGGGCCGCGTCGGCCCGCAGTGGGCCCGCGATCGAGCCCATCATGGGTCGGACCCGGCGCCGCGCCCAGCCGATGCCTGTCAGGCGGCCTGATCCGGGGTGCGGAACCGGGCTGTCGCCACGTCCGTTACGGTTGATGAACTATGACGAGCTACTCGGGTCCTGCAAGGCTGATCCTGGTCGACGGCGCGTGCATTTCTGGGATGGCCTCACTTGCTACCAACCAGCGCGGGGGAATCAACGGCTGGGGCGGCACCTTCCGGCCGGACGAGATCACGACGGAGCTTCGCGACGCGGCCGAGGGACTGCAATTGGAACTGCCTTACGAGCGGGTGGGGACGGTGGCCGTCACCGGCACGCGCAAGCTGCTCGCCACACAGCTGTTGATGTCGTTGACAGGTCACGGACCCGCACCGTTCTGATCCTGCGCCGCTGGGCGGCAGCCTCGTGGGATGCGGGGCCCGCCGAGTAGTTCAGGGCTGAGTCACGAAGGCCCCGGTGGTGCTCCTGTGGCCGATGCGCTGTCCATAGACGACGGAAAGCCTCTCCTGATGGCGAGGGCCGAGGTGCTCGGATCAGGCGACGTCTGTCCGCGGCTGATGGTGTTCGTTGTGGTGAAGGGCTTCTTCGAGCTGGTCCTCGAGGATGATGATCCGGCAGGCGGCTTCCAGAGCGGTCCCGTGGTCGACCATCTCCCGGGCGCGTGCGGCGAGTCGCAACTGGTAACGGGAGTAACGGCGGTGCCCGCCGGCCGAGCGGAACGGCGTGAACAGTTTCGCCTCATCGAGGCGGCGTAGGAACTCCTGCGAGGCGCCGACGATCTCCGCGGCGCGGCCCATCGTGTAGGCGGGGTAATCATCGTCGCCGAACATGTCATCTGGTTGGGCCATACGCTTCTCTCCATGACGAGGGCCCCGGCGCGCAAGCACCGGGGCCCAGGGTTACGGGACTAAAACACCATTCACCGACAGGTACGTCGGGTTCTCGTATCCGCACCTGCCGTCGTCGACGGCGTCGGGTGCGAAGATCGCATAAGCGTGACCGGAGACCACCTCTCGTTCGATGGAAACTGCGGTGTCCACCCCAGCACTGAAACCACTGCTGGTGGTAGGCGATCCAACGGTGTTCGGCCCTCCCATTCCTCTGTTGCACACCTCTGATCTGTACTGCCGTGCTGTCCGCCGGTGTCCGGAGCCCCACGCGACTTCATGGCCTCGCACACGGACGACGGACGATCCTTCCAAGCGGAACCCCAAACCAGCCTCGGCCCCGCCTGATGCGCCCTGACCTGGACTTACGTCAGGGTCTTGCCTTACCCATACCTTCGTTTACCACGGCATTTCGCCGTTGCGACCGAGCGAGCCACGAACACATCCGGGCCCTGCTTGACGCTCGGTCCGATCGTCTGCGTCTTCAGCGATCTCTGTTGTCAACACCGACAACGTTAGCCGAGCAGGCCCAGGATGTCTAGTTCCTTCGACATAGATTTTCTCGGTGGCCGTTTCGCGTTTCAGGAGCGCATCGACGGCCGGTTCACAGGATGGACCGCGGCGCGGTCGCCTGGCCGGGTCGATGGTGGCGAGGCCGGCGGGTGCTGAGCGTCGAGCGGCCATATCGGTACGAGGTTTACGACCGGTGGCTTCCGGTCGGGGACGCATCGCCGTTACCGCCCGCTGGGTCGGTGCTCTTCGGGTCCGGTGGTGCTGCCGGGCTGGTGAGGCAGGCACTGACGGAGGCGGTAACACCGTCGGGCAGGCGGGACAGCATGAGTCCCTGGGTGAGGCGGTGGGCGATCCACAGCCCGCGTCCGCCCGGTACGTCGGCGTGCGACAGCCGTACGGGCAGGTCGTCGGGGCACCCTCCGTGATCGACGACCTCGCACACCAGGGTGTCGCCCAGCAGGCGCAGCTCGAGCCGGCCGCTGCCGCCGCCGTGGCGCACGGCGTTGGTCACCAGTTCGTGCACGGCCAGGACGAAGTCGTCCGCAGCGTCACCCGACAGCCCGGCCACGACGACCTGCGCGGTGACCGCGTGCCGCAAGGCGGTCACCGTCTCGGCGCTGAAAGGCCTCCGAAGAAGCACAGCCGGCCCGGGCACTGCTCCTGGGGTGCCACGGGCAGGCGGGCTGCCGTCCGTCATGACGGGAACGCTACCGGGCGCGGCGGAGTCCGCCACCCTTGCGACATGGCAAGCATTTGCAGCTCAGCCCGGCAGTGAGTTCGTCGATGAGCTGCTGGGTGAGCCACAATCCATGGCCGCACCGGCTGGTCGCGGTCACCTCGGGTCAGCGGTGGGCGAGCCGCCCTTCGACGGCGCCGGTCTGCTGGGTGGCGGCCCAGGAGGCGAGCAGGCGCAGGGCTTCCTCGGTGGGGGAGGCGGGCTGCGCGGCGTACAGGGTCATGGTGAGGTCGGGTTCTGCGCGCAGGTCCATGCTTTCGTAGGCGAGTTCGAGGTCGCCGACGGCGTGGTGGTGGAAGGTCTTGATCCCGGTGCCGTGGGTGCGCACGTTGTGGGCTCCCCAACGTCGGCGGAAGTCGTCGCTGCGGGTGGACAGTTCCCCGACGAGGTCGTGCAGACCCTTGTCATGGGGGTCCTTGCCGGCGGCGGTGCGCAGGTTGGCGACGGTCATGTCGGCGGCGAGGTCGAAGTTCGGGTAGAAGCGGCGGGCCGCGCTGTCCAGGAACGTGAACCGGGCGAAGTTCGGTGGCCGGGTCGGGTCGGCGTAGACGTCGCTGTACATGGCGCGGCCGAGGTGGTTGGCGGCGAGCAGGTCCTGGCGGTTGTTGACGACGATGGCCGGGCCGGTGGTGACGATGTCCAGCGTCCATTGCAGGCTGGGCCGGATCTGCCACTGCCTGGGCCGGCGGGGCCTGCGCAGGACGGCGTTGGTGCCGTTGGCCTCGTGGGCCAGGCGCATCAGGTGGGCGCGTTCGGCCTCATCGAGCCGCAGCGTGCGGGCGATCGCGTCGAGGACACCGGGGGAGACCCCGGCCAGCGTTCCGCGTTCGAGCTTGGCGTAGTACTCGACGCTCACTCCGGCCAGGGCGGCGACCTCGCTGCGCCGTAGCCCGGGCACGCGGCGTTGCCCGGCGGCGGGCAGGCCGGCCTGTTCCGGGCTTATCTTCGCGCGGCGGGTGGTGAGGAACTCGCGGACCTCGGCTCGGTTGTCCATGCCCTCGAAGGTACGACGGGTACGGCTGCGCTGGGATGCCCTGCCGGTACACCTATCAGCAGAGACTTCCCCGCGTGACGCCGGCGCGGTGTGCTGGAGGTGCGGAACGACGATCAGCGAGGAGATTCATCATGCGTGGTGTTGTCATGCACGGCCCGGGCGATGTCCGTGTCGAGGACCGTCCGGACCCGCGGATCGAGCGGCCCACCGACGCGATCATCAAGGTGTCGGCGGCCTGCGTGTGCGGCTCCGACCTGTGGCCGTACCGGGGCATCGAAAAGCTCGACGGCGTGACGGCGATGGGCCATGAGTACGTCGGCATCGTCCAGGAGGTCGGCAGCGAGGTCCGCACCCTCGAACCGGGTCAATTCGTCGTCGGATCGTTCTGGGCCTCCGACAACACGTGCGAGATCTGCCGGGCCGGCTACCAGTCCGGCTGTATCCACCGGGTCCTGATGGGCACCGTCGGCACCCAGGCGCAGTACGCGCGGGTCCCCCTCGCCGATGGCACCCTGGTCGCCACCCCGGAGGTGCCACCCGCCGATCTGATCCCCAGCTACCTGGCCGCCTCGGACGTGCTGGGCACCGGCTGGTTCGCCGCGGTCGCCGCCGAGGCCGGCCCGGGCAAGACCGTCGCGATCGTCGGCGACGGGGCGGTCGGCCTGCTCGCGGTGCTGGCCGCCAAGCAGCTGGGTGCGGAGCGGATCATCGCGATGAGCCGGCACGAGTCGCGGCAGAAGCTGGCCCTCGAGTTCGGGGCCACCGACATCGTCACCGAACGCGGTGACGAGGGCATCGAGCAGATCAGGGAGCTGACCGCCGGGCTGGGTGCGCACTCGGTCGTCGAGGCCGTCGGCACCCAGGAGTCGATGATGCAGGCCATCAACTCCACCCGGCACGGCGGGCACGTCGGCTTCGTCGGCGTCACCCACGACGTGGCCCTGTCCGGCCTGGAGCTGTTCGGCGCGCTGGTGCACCTGCACGGCGGACCTGCCCCGGTACGCCGGTTCCTGCCCGACCTGATGGACCTGATCGGCGACCGCACCATCGATCCCGGCCGGGTCTTCGACCTCGACCTGCCCCTCGACCAAGCAGCCGAGGGCTACCGGGCCATGGACGAGCGCCGCGCCGTCAAGACACTGCTGCGCCCGTAGCTGCCAGGAAGAACCGGAACGTGCGTGTGACACGACCATCCACCTTGGAGACAACACCATGACCGCCATGAGGGCCGGCCAATTCGCCGGCCGGGTCGCCTTCATCACCGGCGCGGGCAGCGGAATCGGCCGAGCCACCGCGCTGGCCTTCGCCGCGCAGGGTGCCGCCGTCGCGGCATCCGACAACTCGGAGAAGACCGTCCACGAAACCGTCAGGCTGATCGAGGACCAGGGCGGGCAGGCCCTGCCGGTGCTGTGCGACGTGACCAGCAGCGACGACGTCGCCGGGGCGGTCGCGGCCGCGTTGCAGCAGTTCGGACGGCTCGACTTCGCGTTCAACAACGCCGGCGTCGAACAGCCTCCCTCGCCGCTGCACGAGATCAGCGGCGAGCAGTGGGACCGCCTCATCGACATCAACCTGCGCGGCGTCTTCTACGGCATGAAACACGAGATCCCGGCCATGCTCGCCACCGGCGGCGGCGCGATCGTGAACACCTCCTCCGGCGCGGGTGTGATCGGCATCGCCGGGCAGAGCGCCTACGCCGCGTCCAAGCACGCGGTCATCGGGCTTACCAAGGCCGCCGCCCTGGATTACGCGGCCGCCGGGGTGCGGGTCAACGCGGTCTGCCCGGGCATCATCGAGACTCCGATGATGGACCGCTTCTCCGGCGGCACCGAAGAGGGCCGGCAACGCGTGATCGGCCAGGAGCCCGTCGGGCGGATGGGACGGCCCGAGGAGATCGCCTCCGCGGTGCTGTGGCTGTGCTCCGATCTCGGCGCGTTCACCGTCGGCCACGCGCTGGTCGTCGATGGCGGCCAGACCGTCGGGCTCTGACGGTCCCCGGCCGGGGTGTACTGCCAAGGCATCCCTCGACAGAGCCTTCAACTCGAAATGATCAACCCGAACGAGTGACCCAGGCACACCCGTGAACCGACGTGGAGACAAGCAATGAAAAGAGCACTCGCCGTACTGGCCCTGCCCCTTCTGGTCCTGGCCGCCGCTCCAGCGGCCGCCGCGGAGAGAGACGACCGGCGAAAGAAACAGATGATCACTCGCAGCCAGGATCAGACCACCACCGCGGGCTCGCCGGACACCTTCACCGGCGACGTACGTGTCAGCACGCTGTTCCCCGCCGGCGCGAATGCCCCGTACTCGGGCGCGTATGTGACGTTCCAGGCCGGCGCCCGATCGGCGTGGCACACGCACCCGACCGGACAACGGCTGGTCGTGACCGAGGGCGTAGGCCGCACCCAGCAGTGGGGCGAACCACTGCAGGAGATCCGGGCCGGCGACGTCGTGTGGTGCCCGCCCGGCGTCAAGCACTGGCACGGTGCGGCCCCGGACAGCGTCATGACCCACGTGGCCCTGACCGGGGTGCAGGACGAGAAGGCTGTGACCTGGCTGGAGCACGTGTCCGACCAGCAGTACAACGGGCACGTGGCTGGCGGCCACGAGCAGACCGGCGCCCTCAGCGACCAGCATGCCGCGATCGCCATGATCGGCGCGTTCGCCGCGGGCGGTGACCTGGCCCGGCTGACGACGGCGCTGAACCGTGGCCTGGACGCCGGTGTGACGGTCAACCAGGTCAAGGAGGTGCTGGTGCAGATGTACGCCTACGCCGGCTTCCCCCGCAGCCTGAACGGCATCGGCACGTTCATGACCGTCCTGGAGCAGCGCCAGGACAGGGGCATCAAGGACCAGGCCGGTCCGGAGCCGAGTCCGTTGCCCGCGGGTGCGGACATCCTCGAACTCGGCACGAGGAACCAGACCGAGCTGATCGGTGCTCCGGTGACCGGTCCCCTGTTCGACTTCGCGCCGGCGATCGCCGAGTTCCTCAGGACGCACCTGTTCGGCGACGTCTTCAGCCGCGACAACCTGGACTGGCGCAGCCGTGAGGTGGCCACCGTAGCCGCGCTGGCCACGCTGAAGGGCACCGAGTCGCAGCTGCGGTCGCACCTCACCATCGGCCTCAACGCCGGCCTGAGCGAGGCAGAGCTGCGGGGACTGATCCAGGTGCTGCGTCACGAGGTCGGCTCTCAGCAGGCCGCCGACGCCGGCCGGATCCTCGACGAGGTCATCCGCAGCCGCTGATCGTGCCGAGGGGCCGCCAGGCAGCCCACCCGACAGAGGGAGATGCCATGCCGGCCCCACGCGCGGCCGTCTGCGCAGCGCTGTTGACAATCGCCGGGCCGGCCCTTGCCGGTTGCGAGGGCCCCGGCCGGTCCGAGGACACCCGGGTGGGCGCATCAGCCACCGGGCAGGCGACGATCCAGCCCAGCAGCGACCCCGCAGCCCGCCAGGAGGAACAGCCGAGTGTCAGCCGGCCGTCGGCGAGCGGATGCGCAGCGTGGCCCACACCACCTTGCCGCCGCCGGTGAGGATGCTGCCCCAGCGGTGCGCGACCGCGTCGACGAGCAGCAGGCCCCTTTCGGCTGCGGGGTCGTCGGTCTGCGGCGCCGGAGCGACCAGCTTGGGAATGCTGATGCTGCCGTCGCGTACGGCGACGGTGAGGTAGCGGCGGCCCAGCGTGAGCCGCAGGTTCAGCATGGTCGAGGCGCGCGCCGCGGCATCGGCGACCAGCTCGGCCGCCACCAGGCCGGCCGGCACACAGAGGTGAGGCACGTCCCACCGTGCGCACGCGTCGACGGCCACCTCTCGTGCCCGGCGGCCGGCTCCGCTGACAGGGAGCAACATGTCGCTGACCGCCGCCTGCTGGCGGGGCTCGACCGCCAGGGCGGCCTCGATCGACGGGTACACCGGCAGCCGGCTGGGGAATCGCGCCAGCGCCGCCGCCACGTCGCTGCCGGGCGCGCACAGCAGCAGCGGCGTGCCCGGCCATATTGCCGCCTGCCGTGCCACCGCGGAGAACACCGTTACCGCCGTCGGCTCGCTGATGGTCAGCCCGGTCAGGTCGACCAGAATCGCGTCCGGCTGCTCCACAAGGCCCTTCAGCAAGGCCAGCCGTACCTTGGGTGCCGTCTGCAGACACAACTCACCGATCAGCCCCACGACCAGGCGTGTGCCGATCAGCTCCACCTCGCACCGTAGGTCGGCCGTCACCCCACCATTGTCCACATGTCCGCTGTCCATCGCGTGCCGGCAAAACTGCGGGTCGGCGTTCGGGCAGGCTCCGTTCGGATTCCTTGAGCGGGAAACCGGGTAGGAGGGTGCCGGGTTACACGAGACCGGCTTTGTATGCGACCTTTGGAACCCGTGCGTTGGGAGAGCCGCTGGTGACCCAGACATCCACTACTCGTATCGCCGCTGTCGTCGCTGAGGCGGCCAGGCGAATCAACGTCCCGCAGAGCCTGCAGGAGCGTCTGGCGGCGATCGTGCCGGTTGCGCTGAGCGCCGTGCCTGGGTTCGACCACGCCAGCCTCTCCATGGCTGACCATAACGGACAGGTCCGGACCAGGTCCGCATCCAGCGGTCTCGTGGAGAAGCTCGACCTGTATCAGTACAAGACCAATGAAGGTCCTTGCCTCGAGGCGCTGCGCGGGTCCGGGCTGGTATTGGTGCCCTCGGTGCGTGACGAGGCACGGTGGCCCCGCTACATCGCCCGCGCGGCGGAAGCGGGGATCACCGCCCAGATGGCGGTGCACCTGCGCGACGACGCCGGCGTACGCGGGGCGCTGAACCTCTACCGCACCACCGGCGACGGCATCGACCCGGAAGCCCCCGACCTCGCCGCCCTGTTCGCCGCCCACGTCGCAGTGGCCCTGGGCCGCGCCCACACCGAAGAGCAGCTCAACACGGCAATGGAGACCCGAAAGATGATCGGGCAGGCGCTCGGCATCCTGATGGAACGATACAAGATCGACGAGGTTCGGGCCTTCGGCTTCCTCACCCGGGCCTCGCAGAACAGCAACTTCAAGCTGCGTGACATCGCCCGGGAGATCGTCACCCAGGCCAACACCCGCTACAGCGCCGAGGACGCCTGACGGATAACTCCGAAAGATCCGCTACGTTCGCGCGCCGGCACGGTCGGTTTCCTTCTGTGGTGCGACCACGAGATTTGCCCTGCTGTGGGCGCTCCGGCCGCGGGTCGCACATCCAATCCTCGCCCGGTCACTATGCGTACGCATGGCCGGCTCGTGCCGCTCCGCGGGTCGCTGTCATCACAAACTTCCTCGTGGCAGCCGGCCAGACCGGGTACGTGCCCACCCACCTGCAAGACGCCGCCTCGTATTGGACAGGTTCGATATGGTCGCGGTTCGGGCGAGACTGCCCGCGCGAGGAGGTTGAGGATGACCAACCGATCGATCCGTCCGGCCTGAGCGGCACGCCGGTCCGAGCTGGCCGGCTTCGGCGCGCCCTGGGGGCGTGACGACATCGGCTCGCTGATCGGCGCCGCCCACGACGAGGTGTCGTCGTGGGCGTTCGAGTGCTACCGGGACGCCCTGGACGAGATGGCCTCGGCCGGGGCCGACGTGGTGGACATCGGTGCGCAGTACATGGAGGTGGACGAGAACGTCAGCCGCCGGCTCCGTGGGCTGCTCACCAAGCTGGGGGACTGACGCGTGGGCATGGAGATACCGGGCGAGCTCCGGTCGCTGCTCGGCATCCTCGGCTACAACTGGCCGGAGGCCGACGAGACCGCGCTGGTCGAGATGGGCTTGGCCACGGGTTCCGGCAAGCTCATGCGGGCCGCGCTGCGATTCCTCCGCAAGACGCGCAAGCGTGCCCGCCCCGATCGGATGAATCCGCACTTCACGACCCACACCGTTGTCACCGCTGAGCCGTACCGGCTGCTAAGAGGCGATCTTTGCCGCCGCGAGGGTGTTGGTGTCGCCCACACAACGCACGCTGGACCCGTTGTCCCACAATGTTGAGTCTTTGACCCAGCCGCGCTTGTTCACCCCGACCGCGACGACGTAGGTCCACGTGTCCTCCCCGTTGATGTCCTTCGCGTAGCAGTGGTAGTCGAGGTCCAAGTTGGCATTGATACCGAGAGACTGCACCGCGCAGCGGAGGCTGGAACCGACGCGCGAGACGGTGCTTTCCACCACCCAGTTGTTACCTGAGCTATCGATGTCCGAGGGAGCGCTTCGCCCGCAGCTCCAGTGTGCCCCGGCTGGTGCCGGGGCGGCGAACACGCCGATGGTGACGACTGCGATCGCTGTTGCGACGGCGAGAGGGCGGGATACCTTCTTGGTCATGTTCTCTCCTTTTGGGACGAACATAGAGTTCAGGCGCCGAACCCATCCGATCTTGCATCGACATCCGATATTGCATTGACGTTCATCGCTGTCACTGATGTGACAATGTGATGCTTGATACATCGTTTGATCGCGTCGGAGTGTGCTTTCACCCCGTGTGTGTGACACCGGTCGGAGCATCGGCGGGCGGCGGCATCTACTGGGCGCGTCGATCAACCGTCCGGGGAACCGGACTGCCGGCACAACCGTCCGACGAGGGATGGTTCGACCGGAAGGCAGCATATGAGTCGCCTTGGATTCTCCGGTGCCGGCATCGCCATGAGCATTGCCCTGGCCGGTTTCGCCGTGACGGGGTGCGCGGACGGTCCCGCGGCCCCCGGGTACCTGCCGCCCGGCCGGTGCCCGGCCCTCGCCGCCGGCGCCACGGTCTCGTCGCCGCCCGGCCCGCTGCCTGCCGACTTCACCGCCGGCGAGGTGCGTCGGTGCACGTACACGATGATGCTCTTCCCGCAACCGCAGTCGGGCAGCACCGCGCCGGGCGCGGACGGTGGATGGGTCTGGGAGTCCGTGCAACGCTCGTCCGGGCCGCTCGACGACCTCGTCCGGGCGCTACGCCTGCCGCCGCCGGAGTGGGCGGCTCCGACGACCCGGTCTGCCCGGCGGTCGCCATCGCTCCGGTGGCCCTCGCCCTCATCGACCCCGGCGGCCGGACCGTGCTGCCGGCCGTGCCGGCGACCGTCTGCGGCCAGCCCTCGCCGGAGGTGATGGCGGCGGTGGAGGCGCTGTCCTGGACGACCGTGCAGACCCGCGCCCCACGGTGAGAAGAGGCCGCGCCGCACGCGAGCATGGTCAGCCGGCGTCCAGATGTCGTTGAAGGACGGCCAGGCCTTCGTCGATGCGGCCCACGTCGATCAGGCCGTACCCGAAGACGATGCTCGGCGGGTCGGGCGGCGCGGCGGCGATCTCCGGAAAGGTCGTCACGCCGACGCCGGCCGCCCGCGCCCGGTCGAGCCCGTCGGCGGCGCCTGGCCGCACCCTCGCGCTCAGGTGAAGGCCGGCTGCGGAGGGCACGGCCGCGAGGTACGGCGACAGTGGGCCGGCGAGCGCGGCCATGATGCGTTCGTGGCGCTGCCGGTACACCCGGCGGACCCGCCGCAGGTGCTGTGCGAACATGCCCTGCTCCACGAACTCCGCCATGGCTGCCTGGATCGGCAGGCTGGTGTGCCAGTCGGTGAGGAACTTGGCGGCGTGCAGGGCGTGGCGCAGCGACGGCGGGTGGAGCAGGAAGCCCAGCCGAAGCGTGGGCAGCAGAACCTTGGAGAACGATCCGACGTAGAGGACCCGACCGCTGCGGTCCAGGCTGTGCAACGGCTCCAGCTGCTGCTCGGTGTAGCGGAACTCGCTGTCGTAGTCGTCCTCGACGATGGCCGCATCGTTTCGTTGCGCCCATGCGAGCAGTTCCATGCGCCGCCGCAGTGACAGCGCCACGCCGGTCGGGTACTGATGGGAGGGCGTCACGTAGACGAGCCGCGCGTTCGCGGGCAGCGCGTCGACGATCAGGCCGTGCTCGTCGACCGGGACGCCGGCCACCCGGATTCCCTGCGTCTCCCACACGAGTCTCGGCGGGGCGTAACCGGGTTCCTCGATCGCCGCCGTGTCGCCGGGTTCGAGCAGCACCCGCCCGATCAGGTCGAGCGCCTGCTGCGCACCGCAGGTCACCAGCACGTCCTGCGGATGCGCCTCACTGGTGCGAGCCCGGCGCAGATGATGGGCGATGGCGGTACGCAGTCCGAGGTGACCGGCCGGCTCGACGGGCAATCCGGTGCCCAGGGCCGACGGCCGGAACTGGTTGGTCAGCAGGCGACGCCAGGCCACGTGCGGGAACAGCCGCGCGTCGGGCGCACCGACTCTGAAGTCGAACTCCGGCGCGGTGCCGAAGTCGGCCGGCACCGGCATCGTCGGCCACACCGCACGCGGTAGGAGCGGGCCGGACGGCGGCTGCGGCGCCGCCGGCCCCGTGAGGGACAGCGCGCTGACGAAGGTCCCGGCGCCCGCTCGCCCGGTCAGATATCCCTCGGCAACCAGCCGCTCGTAGGCGGTCATCACCGTGTTGCGCGAAACCTTGAGTTGCTCGGCCAGTTCCCGGCTGGACGGCAGTGCCTCGTCCCGGCGCAACCGGCCGTCCAGTACGGCGTCACGCAGTTGCCGGTAGATCTGCCCCGTCAAACCCCCGGTCCGGTCCAGCCGGACGGCTACCTCCACGACTGTAGATCCTAAGTGGACCGGTCAAGCCGCCATCGAATTGGCCCTGGGTGAGGATCGCCGGGGCCTCTACCGTGGTGGGCACGGGGGCAGAGCAATCAGATGCGATCGATATTCGACCGGTTTGATTGCTCTTCTCATTCATGGGGGAGGAAATGTGAATCGTAGGACCCTGTTGTCCGCAGCCGCATTGGGCGGCGCCGCAGCCATTGTCCCGACCGCGGCTTTTGCCGGGCCGTCGCAACGCGCCGCCGACGTCGACAGCGAAAGCATCCGGCGGCTCGCAACGATGTATTTCGCCGACCGGGCCGGCCGGATCACCGCCGCCGGGGCGCACGGCGACGCCGTGCCCGCGACCACTGCGCTGTCCGCGGCGCAGCGGGTCACCGCGGATCGTCTCGACACGGTGCGCCGGCAGCTCAACGCCCTGCACGGCGGCTATCGCAAGGCCGCCAGCACGGTGACCGTCGATCGGGTCCGGGTGGACGGATCACGCGTCCTGGCCCGGGTCACCGAGCAGACGGACCTCGCCTACGCCGTGGTCGCGCCCGGCGACGTCGACCACATGACGTACTGGGCCGAGCACGACCTGGAGTTCCGGTCCAGCGGCTCGCGACTGGTTCTGGCCGGCGCGAAGTACCGGCCGGCCAATCCGTTCTCGACGCCGGCCACCCAGTTCGCCGACGAGCTTCCCGCCGACCTGCGCGCGCTCGACGCCACCCGGGCCCGGAACGCACGCACGGCAGTGCCGCCCGCCGGGAAGGCACCCTCCGCCAATACCCCGGGACCGTCCGGAGCCGTCGTGCCCAAGCGCACCGTCGCGAGCCTCGCCGGCTACGACTACACCGCGATGGTCAACTACGCCCGGGCGTGGGCGAACGGACGCAATCCCGCCTACCCGAGCTACTCCGACGACTGCACCAACTTCGCCTCGCAGGTGATGCGGGCGGGCGGCTGGGGGACGGTCGGGTCGTGGCCCGGCAGCTCGCGCAGCAACAACTCCAACTGGTGGTACGGCTCCTACGCGAGCACCTCGAGCTACACCTGGGGCGGCGCGGAGAACTGGTACTGGTTCGGCACCGGATCCGGGCGCACGTCCATCATCGACATGTGGAACATGGGAAACGGCGACGTCCTGCAGTACGACTACGACTTCGACGGCAACATCAGCCACACCCAGGTCTGCACCGGTCGTGACTCCACCGGCCCGCTCATGACACAACACGGGTCCGATTACCGGGACAAGCGGCTCAGCGAGATCATGGCCAGCTCCTCGAATTACAACGCCTGGAAGTACGCTCACCGCACATGAATCGAAAACTCCTTCTGGCCGCTTTCGGGGCAATTGCTCTGGTGGTAGCCGGCGCTATCTTCGTCCTGTCGCAACGCGGGCCGGCCGGCGCGGACAGCCCGGAATCGGCGGTTTCCGAATACGTCTCGGCGCTTCAGGAGCACGATCCCGGGCGCCTCGCGGAAATCGCCGATCCCGACCACGACGCGACCCGGGAGATCCCCGCCCGCATTCGTCATTTCGGCAGCGACGAGCTGGCGGTCGACAGCACCTCGATCAGCGGCACCGAATCCGACGCGACGAAACGCGCCGACCTCGCCGGCACGGTCAACGGGGCGTCGTTCACCGACCAGCTCTGGCTCTACCGCCGCGACGATCGCTGGTACGTCGCACTCGGACCCAACCGGAACGCACATCCGAAGGGAACCTGACCTTGCGCAAGGCTCTTCACCGCCTTGGCCTCACGGCCGCGGCGATAACCGTTGCCATGCTGATGGGTACGCCGGCACACGCCGACCCGGCCCAGCCCGTGCTGAACGACGTCACCACGCCGGTCAGCAGCCACTCCTCGAGCCACGCCCCCGCACCGCAGTCGCGGCAGCAGTACCGGGCGTCCCGCGAAGCCGCCGGACGGCCGCTCTCGGCAGTCGAACGCGTCGCGCTCGCCTCCTCCAATTGCTGGACCTGGAGCGCGTCGCAGTGGAAGGACAACGTCTACGGCGGCACGCTGATCCGCATCAACGGCACCATCGGCTGGTGCCAGGACGGCTATTCGGTCTGGGGCGGCACCTACAGCTGGAGTACCTACACCAACTTCGGCTGGTCCTTCAACAGCTGGACGAACGGCCCAACCGGCTACTACAACCCGGCACAGACCCGGTACGACACCGTGGCGCAGGCGAAGTTCTGCATCAGCTGGTGCGCCGGCGCCTCATACCTCGGCCAGGACATGTGGGGCAACGCCAACGGAACCTACGGGCGGAGCAATCTGTAATCGTGCCTCTGCGACAGCCGGCCCCGGCACGCTCCGGGGCCGGCTACCCGTGTCGGCAGCGGGAGCCCGGGCGAGCGAGGGCGGTGGCCGTGGCCTGTCGTCGACCTCGACCGCCGGTTTCATCGTGTACGTGGTCGACCTGCGCGGCAAGAGGGCCGGCTCGCCCCGCCCGGCCGTTCCTCCTACGCCACCGCCGGGCGGTCCGCGCCGGGGGACGCCGCCGGTCGGGTAGTCCACTCTCCCCGGTCAGCCGTTCGGATCGGCTTCACGCCACCGCCGGTGCGGCAGCCGACGTAGCGTGACGTCGGTCAGTCGGTGGTTCGCCGCGGTGGCGGTGAGGTACGTGCAGAAGGGCTCGCGGCGGCGGTCGGTGGGCGAGCCGGGGTTGAGCAGTCGCATTCCCGTCGGAGCCGTGCTGTCCCAGGGAATGTGCGAATGCCCGAAGACCAGTACCTCGGTGTCCGGGAAGCGCGCGGCGCACCGCTGCTCGCGACCGCCGGCCGGTCCGGTCTCGTGCACGACCGCGACGCGCAGGCCGGCGAGCTCGGCCCTCGCCACCTCGGGCAGGCGCGCGCGCAGTTCCGGGCCGTCGTTGTTGCCGTAGCAGGCGATCAGCCGGGCGGACCGCGACTCGAGGGCGTCGAGCAGGGTGGCATCCACCCAGTCGCCGGCGTGTATCACCACATCGGCGGCGTCGATCGCCGACCACAGCTGCTCGGGCAGGTCCGGCGCCCGTTTCGGCACGTGGGTGTCGGACAGCAGCACGAGCCGTACGGTCATCGCACGTCGCCCATGAGCCGCTGGAGGGGGCGGCTGATCAGCCACAGGAGCGCGCCGATCGCGATCGCGATGATGCCGAGCACGCCGAAGTAGACGACCTCCTGCTCGGCGCTGTAGTAGCCGGCCAGCGTGCCCGACATGGCGGTGCCCAGGGCGACGGAGAGGAAGAAGAGCGCGACCATCTGGGTGCGGAAGGCCGCCGGGGCCAGCTTCGTCGACAGCGACAGCCCGACCGGTGACAGCAGGAGCTCGGCGATCGTGAAGACGAAGATGATGCCGACGAGTCCGAGCAGCGGGACGCTGTTGGCGCCGCTGCCCGCGAACGGCAGGAACAGCAGGAACGCGACACCCATGATGATCGTCCCGGCGGCGAACTTGACTGGTGTCGACGGCTGGCGGTCGCCGAGGCGCATCCAGAGCGCGGCGAAGACCCCGGACAGGATGATGATGAAGACCGGATTGATCGACTGCACCCAGGAGACCGGCATGGTCCAGCCGAACACCTCGCGGTCCAGGCGCGTGTCCGAATAGATCGTGACGACCGTGAACTGTTGCTGATACAGCGACCAGAAGGCGGCGCTGGCGATGAACATGGGTATGAAGGCGATGACCCGGCGGCGCTCGGTGCCGTCGACCCGGCGGCTGGCCAGAATCACGGCGAAGTAGGCGAGCGCCGCGAGGATGCTCAGCACGACGACGATGGTGGAGAGCCGGGCGGGGCGCAGCAGGCCGGCCAGCGCGAAGACGCCGACCAGGACGATCGCGGCGACCGCGATCAGGGCGACCAGGGGCCGGCGGTTGCGGGGGAGCGGGTTGGGAACCGCGCGCGCCGCGCCGGTCAGCGCGTGCCGGCCGATCGCGTACTGGATGAGTCCGATCGCCATACCGACCGCCGCCGCGGCGAAGCCGTAGTGGAAGCCGAGGTCCTTCTGCAGCAGGCCGGTGAGCAGCGGGCCGAGCAGGGCACCCAGGTTGATGCCGAGGTAGAAGATCGAGAAGCCGGCGTCGCGCCGCTGGTCGCCGGGTGCGTAGAGGGTGCCGACGATCGCGGTGGCGGTGGCCTTGACGCCGCCGCTGCCGAGCGCGATGCAGATGAGCCCGATGGTGACACCGGCCAGCTGGGGAATCACGGCGAGTGCGATATGTCCGCACATGACCAGAATGGCGCTGCCGAACAGGACGCGCTCCGGCCCGAACAGCCGGTCGGCCAGCCACGCCCCGATCACCGTGGCGAGGTACACGGATCCGCCGTACGCGCCGACGATGCTGGTCGCGGTGTCCTGATCGATGCCGAGGCCACCCTGGGCGGCCTCGTAGTACAGGTAGATCAGCAGGATGCCCTGCATGCCGTAGAACGAGAACCGCTCCCACAGCTCCACCCCGAACAGGTTGGCGAGCACCCGCGGCTGTCCGAAGAAGGTCGGCTCCCGCGTCCGCGTCGTGGTCATCACTGACGACGAGTACCCCGCGCCGCGCCGCGAAACCCTCGCCGGCGACCCGAAGCGTTTCAGCGGGGGAGCAGGGCGGAGGATCCGCTCAACATCCACCGCGTGCGGGCGATAGGGGGACCTGTAGCGCCCCGCTACCCCGGGTCCTGGATGGTCGTCGATGCATGCTGACGCAAGCGCCGGGCCGCTGCGTGTCCGCCGGGACCCGCGCGCGGCCACCGTGCGCACCAGAAGCGTCCGCGCCATGCTCGCGCCGGCCGTCGTCGCCCTGTACCTCGCGGCCACGCCGCACTGGCCGCACCGTCCGCTCATGCTCGCCGTCGCCGCCGTGATGTTCGCGGTCGCGGCCGCCACCTGGCGCGCGGCGCCGCGAATCGTCCGGTCCCGGGCCGGCGCGTCGGTCCGGATCTTCGGCGCGATCGTCAGCCTCGCCGGCTCGGCGACGCTCAGCCTGCTCGACGGCGGCGTCGCCGGCCCGCTCGGCGCGCTCGTGCCGACCACCGTCGTCTTCTACGCGATCATGATGCCGCCCCGGATGTTCGCGGTGACCGCGGTGCTCGGCGCGGCGGCGTACGGCGCCGTTGCCGTGCTGGGCGAGCCAGCTCCCGCCGGGTACGCGGAGGTGTACGCGCTGGGCCTGGGCGGGGTCTCGATCCTGTGCCAGCGGCACTCCGCCGCGCTCGCCGGACTGCGGCGCCGGCTGGCCGAGATGTCCCGGGTCGACCCGCTGACCCGCAGCCTGAACCGCCGCGGCTTCGACGAGCAGCTGGAGCGTGCGGTGGCCCGGGCCGGGCAGACCGGCGAGCCGGTCACCCTGCTCCTCGCCGACCTGGACAAGTTCAAGCTCGTCAACGACACGTGGGGACACCAGTCGGGCGACGACGTCCTGGAGGCGACCGCCCGCGCCATGAGCGGCGCGCTGCGCGACACCGACCAGGTGGGCCGGCTGGGCGGCGACGAGTTCGGTGCGCTGCTGACCGGGACCGGCCCGGACGAGGCCCCCGCGATCGTCGACCGGCTGCGTGCCGCGCTCGAGACCGGCGCGCCGGCCAGCCTGGGCTATGCGAGCTGCCCGGCCGAGGCGGGGACGGTCGAGGAACTGCGCCGGCTCGCCGACGCCCGCGCGTACGCGGACAAGACCGCCCGGGCCGGCCGCGTACCCCTCGCGGAGCATGTTGAGCGGGCCCGCGAGCAGGCCGCCGCGCCGGCGGCGGTCCGGGTCACCCGCACGGCGAGACGGCGCCGTTCCATCGCCGACATGGGCCGGATCTGCGCCGCCGACAGCCTCGTCGGCGCCGTGTACGCCGCCGTGTTCGCCGCCGGGTCGCCGCACCGGCTGACCATCGGCGTGGTGTGCGTCCTGGGCGTCCTGTACGGCCTGGGCGTCGTCGCGGTCGCCGGCCGGCTGAGCCGCTCCGCGTACGTGCGGCCGCTGATGGCGCTCAACGCGGTGCCGCTGTTCGCCCTGGGGATCGTCGTGCCGGTGCTGGACGGTGGCGTCTCGTCGCCGACCGGCGTCGCCCTGCTGGCGCCGATGACGCTGATCGCGCTCGGCGCACCGCTGCGGGTGGCGGCGCCGATGCTCGCCCTGGACGCCGCGGCCTACCTGGTGCTGGCGGCCACCGTCGGCAACACCGGCCCGGCGTACGCGATCATGCATCTGCTCTGCTTCGGCGTGGTCGCCGCCGCGTGCGCGGCGCAGGGCCGTGCCAGCGCCCGGCGGCGCCGCAGCCTGACCGAGCTGTCGCACACCGACGCACTCACCGGCCTGCTCAACCGCCGCGGCGTCGACGACCGGATCGCCGGCCGGTCGGGCGTGGGCGGCCCGGTCGGCCTGGTACTGCTCGACCTGGACGGCTTCAAGACGCTCAACGACACGGCCGGGCACGCCGCGGGCGACGAGCTGCTGTGCTGGGTGGCGAGCACCCTGACGGCGCACGCGCCGCCCGGTTCCGTCGTCGGGCGCCTGGGCGGTGACGAGTTCGTGGTGGTGATCCCGGGCGCCGAGGTGCGGGCCGAGGCCGAGAGGTTGCGCGCCGCGCTCGCGCCGCGCGCCGCCGTCAGCGTCGGTGCCGCCGGCCGGGGCGCCGACCGCGCCGGCTTCGCCGCGCTCTACGCACACGCCGACGCCGCGCTGTACGCGGAGAAGGCGGACCGCCGCGGATCATCACTGACGGTTCAGGCGGGACCGCCGCCCAGGTAGCGCTCGGCGACCGCGGCGGGTTGCTCGACGACCCGGCCGGCCGCCAGATCTCGGGCCAGCCGCAGGTACTGCGCGTGCGTCCAGGCCAGTGGCGTCGCCGAGAAGGTGGGCGTGCCTGGCTCGAAGCCGGGCCGCCCGGCCGGGGGCGTGCGGTCCCAGACCTGCTCGGGGAGCATGCCGCCCGGGCCGGCCGGCCGGGTCATCGCGTCCAGCCGGGTGCCGGCCGCGCGCAGGTCGCCCGCGGCGATCTCGTACTCGCCGCGTTCGCCGCTGAGCAGGGGCCAGGCCCGGCCGCGGGAGACGAGCGAGCCGCCGGGCTCGTTGAACTCCCACTGGCTGCCGTCGAGCTGCTCGCCGAAGCCGTCGAACGAGGCGCGGTGCCAGAAGAAGCCGCGCGGGGTGGCCACGCCGAGCCGAGCGTCGATCACGGCGAGGGTGTTGACCACGTCGGCGTCGGTGGGCGGCAGGACGCCGAGGCGCACCAGGTCCAGGAAGCTGGGGTCGACCACGCGGCGCTGGTCCACGCCGACGGGCCCGCCGTCGCCGATGTCGTAGGTGGTGCCGGCGTCCGGGTCGCCGTCCTTGGTCAGGCGCAGGAAGTACGGCTCGGCCGAGTACGGGCCGGTGGTCGTCACCGTCCACGACTTGACGCGGGCCCGCCACGAGTCGGCCGTCTCGAGATAACGCCGCGCCGAGGAGGCGTCGCCCTGCGAGCGCGCGATCGAGGCGGCGCACACCAGGCCCGCGATCGCCGTGGCGATGGTGTTGGGCGAGTAGCCCGACTGGTTCTCCCAGCGCTCCTGCGGCGTGAAGGGCGCACCCGGGTACCCGACCAGGAAGTCGGCCGCCCGCCTGACCTGTTGCCAGGTGTCGGCGCGGCCCAGCTGGTATGCCAGCACGATGGGCAGCGCCACCTCGTCGAGTTGCAGGCCGCCCCACACCGGAACCCCGTCGACCTGGGAGTTCTGCGGGAAGGAGCCGTCCGGCTTCTGTTGCACGCCGAACAGGAAGTCGAGGGCGCGGCCGGCGCCGGCGCGGTCACCGGCGGCGAGCAGGCCGGTGGCGATCTGGTACAGGTCCCGGGCCCACACCAGGTGGTAGGGGCCGGACGGGTCATCGGTGCCGAAGGCCCACGGCGAGGACGGCGCCGCGACGTACGCGCCGGGGTGTGTCTTGTCCTCCGAGGCGGCGAGGATCATCGCCGAGGTGCGGTAGAGCTGCCGCTGCGCGGCGCCGCGCAGAACCCGCGGTGGGTCGCCCAGGCCGGCCAGATAACGCTGCCAGCCGTACGCGTAGGAGCGCGAGACCGCCCGGAAGCCCTGTCGCAGCGACTGCCGGGCGGTGGTGAGCGCGCCGGCGGCCGAGCCGGCGAATCCCAGCGCCAGGGTGGTGTGCCACCCGCGCAGGGCCGCCGTCTGCACCAGGCTGCCGGCCGCGGCCGAGGAGTAGCGCCAATCCATCCGTCCGTCGCGCAGGTCGGTGAGCCCGTCGCTGACGCCCGCGAACCCGCTGGAGGTGGCCGCGAAGGGGCCGACGAGCGCGCTCGACACCGCGCCGTCGGTGGCGAGCAGGGCCCCGTCGACCGTGCGCCCCGAGTCGCCACCGCGGGAGTTGCCCAGCGCCGGGTCGTAGACCGCGAACAGGTGGTAGCCCCGCGGCGCACCGAAGGTGAGGGAGATCAGGACCGTCGACCGGGCCGGGTCGGTGGTGTAGTCGGCGGTGAGCCGCCATCCGGCGCCGGCGAAGGTCTGCCGGAAGCGCAGACCGTCGAGCTGCTCGGTGCGTACCTCGGCGGGCGAGACGCCGCCGCGGGCGGTCACCACGAACGTGAGGGATCGGGCGCTCGGCCCGCCGATCGTCGGATAGAAGATCTCGCCGAGCCCGCCCTCGCGCTGCACGGTCGCCCAGACCCGGCTCTCCCGCGTGCGCGAGGTGAGCAGCCCCGACTTGCCGGCCGGCAGGTACTGCTGATCGACGCCGGGCGCGCCGGGCGCGGCGCCGGTCGCCGGTGCGGCGGGCGCGAGCCCGAGCGTGGCCACCAGCAGGAGCGGCAAGGCCGGCAGGATCGATGCCATATCGACCTCCTTGACGACAGACCCCCGGTCTACGCCCATCGGACCTTGATCGCATCCGGTGCGGCGCGGCCGGGATCCATCGCTCTGGATGCGTTGCCGGCCCGGACGTGGTACTCCGATTGCAGGGAGCAGGGAGGCGGCCATGGCGGCGACACCGGGAGCATTCGGGGGCGGCAACGGCATCTTCCGGCGCAAGCCGGTCGGCGACATCGAGGACGAGAGCCGCACAGACCTGAACCGCACGCTGGGGCTGTGGCAGCTGACCGCGATCGGCATCGGCGGCATCATCGGCGCGGGCATCTTCGCGCTGGCCGGCGCGGTGGCCAACGAGACCGCCGGCCCGGCCGTGCTGATCTCGTTCCTGCTGGCGGGCATCGCCAGCGCCGCCGCCGCGCTGTCCTACGCGGAGTTCGCCGGCATGATCCCGAAGGCCGGCTCGGCATACACCTACGGCTACGTGGTGCTCGGCGAGATCGTCGGCTGGTTCATCGGCTGGGACCTGCTGCTGGAGTACACCGCCATCGTGGCGGTGGTCGCGATCGGCATCTCCGGCTACTTCTCGTTCCTGATGTCCGAGCTGGGCGTCGGCCTGCCGGCCTGGATGCTGGGGGCGCCGGGCACCGGCGACGGGCACGTGGTCGACCTGTTCGCGGTGGCGCTGTGCCTGCTGATCGCGTACCTGTTGAATCAGGGCATCCGGGCCGCGGCCCGGGTCGAGACCGCCGTGGTCGCGCTGAAGGTTGCCGTCGTGCTGGTGGTCATCGGGGTCGGCGTCTTCTACATCCGGTCGGAGAACTACCACCCGTTCTTCCCGTTCGGGGTGAGCGGGGCGGTCACCGGCGCCGCGACGGTCTTCTTCGCGGTCTTCGGCTACGACGCGATGAGCACCGCGGCGGAGGAGTCGCGCGACGGCCGCCGGCACCTGCCCAGGGCCATCATCTACTCGCTGGCCGCGTCGATGGTGCTGTACGTCGCCGCCACCCTGGTGCTGACGGGCATGCAGAACTACCGCGACATCGACCCGGAGAGCGGCTTCTCCTCCGCCTTCGCCTCGGTCGGCCTCTCCGGGCTGGCCGACGTCATCGCGGTCGGCGCGATCATCGGCATCCTCACGGTGATGTTCACCTTCATGCTGGGCGTCACCCGCGTCTGGTACGCGATGAGCCGCGACGGGCTGCTGCCGGCCTGGTTCGCCAAGGTGCACCCGGTGCGCCACGTACCCAGCCGGGTGACCTGGATCGCCGGCGGGGTCTCCGCGGTCATCGCCGGGTTCCTGCCGATCCGCCAGGCGGCGGAGCTGACCAACATCGGCATCCTGCTGGCCTTCGTGGTGGTCTGCATCGCGGTGATCGTGCTCCGCTACCGGCGCCCGGAGCTGCCGCGCACCTTCCGGCTGCCGGGCATGCCGGTGATACCGGCCCTCGGCGTGATCTTCTCGATCTGGCTGATCACGTTCCTCACCCCGACCACCTGGCTGCGCTTC
>NZ_JBEZXZ010000036.1:0-57545 GCF_040638275.1 Actinoplanes sp. NPDC026623
GGGAGTCGTCGCCGATCAGCCGGCCCTCGCGGATCAGCAGCAGCCGGTCGCACCGCCCGGCCTCGTCCATGACGTATGGCCGGCCAGGTCCTGATGCCCTACGCGTACGGCGACGCGGCCGACCGGGTCGACAAGGTCGCCGCCGCGGGCAACCAGAACCTCGCCGGCGTCGACACCCCGGCCGAGATGATCGCCAAGTTCCGGCTCGGGGGCCTGATCCTGGTCGGCTTCACGCCCGGTGACCCGACCGGTGCCACCAACCCGGCGACGAACGTCGAGAACCCGGCGCAGGTCCGCGCCCTGACCGAGGGGCTGCAGCGGGCCGCGGCGCGGCTTCCCGGCGGGGCGCCGCTGCTGATCGGCACCGACCAGGAGTACGGCGTGGTCACCCGGATCCGGCAGGGCGTGACGCTGCTGCCGTCCGCGATGGCCTTCGGCGCCGCCGCCAGGCCGGACCTGACCGAGGGCGCCTGGCGCGCGGCGGGCGAGGAACTGGCGGCGATGGGAATCAACCTCAACTTCGCGCCCGTCGCCGACACGCTCGGGCCGAAGGGCAGCTCCGTGATCGGCTCCCGCTCGTTCGGCGCCGACCCGCAGGCGAACTCCGCGCAGGTGCGGGCGGCCGTGCGCGGCCTGCAGGGCGCCGGGGTCTCGGCGGCCGTCAAGCACTTCCCGGGCCACGGGCACACGACCGGCGACAGCCACGACGGCCTGCCGGTGGTGGCGCAGTCCAAGGAGCAACTGGCGACCCAGGACCTGCCGCCGTTCTCCGCGGGCATCGCCGCGGGCACCGGGGTGGTCATGTCCGGGCACCTCGACGTGCAGGCCCTCGACAAGGGCGTGGCCGCGACCTTCTCCCACAAGATCATGACGGACCTGCTCCGGACCGGCCTGAAGTTCACCGGCGTCGCGATCACCGACGCGATGAACATGCCGCCCGCGATGAAGTGGCCGCCCGGCGAGGCGGCCGTCCGCGCCCTGAACGCGGGCAACGACATGCTGCTCATGCCGCCGAACCTGGCCGGCGCCCGGGACGGCATCGTGGCCGCGCTCGCGGACGGCACCCTCAAGCGCGAGCGCCTCGTCGAGGCGGCCACCCGGATTCTCACCCTGAAGTTCCGGGGCGCCCCGCCGCAGCCCGCGCTCGACACCGTCGGGTCGGCCGAGCACCAGAAGGCCGTCTACGCCGCCGACACCGCGGTGACCACCGTCCTCCGGGGCGCCTGCACCGGTCCGCTGGTTTCCGGCCCGGTCATCGTGACCGCCTCCGGCGGCCGGGAGCCGGCGCGGGTGGCCCTCGTCAAGGCGCTGCAGGCCGCCGGGGTGCGGGTGCAGGCCGCGGGCGGCACGGTCGTGCACCTCGTCGGCTACGGCGACCGGCAGACCGATCTGAGCGCGGACGCGGCGGTCACGGTCGCCATGGACACGCCGTACCTGCTGGCGGGCTCGCGGTCGCCGGCGCTGCTCGCCACGTACTCGTCGAGCCCGCTCTCGCTGACCGCGCTGGCGAACGTGCTGGCCGGTGCGGCCCCGGCGCCGGGGAGGTCCCCGGTGCAGGCCGGCAACCTGCCGCGGAGCGCCTGCGTCAAGTGATCCGGCGGTAGCGTCCCGGCGCGCTGCCGTGGTGGCGCCGGAACGCCGTGGCGAACGCGAACTCGGAGCGGTAGCCGACCCGGTGCGCGATCACGGCGACGGTGGCGTCGGTGTCACGCAGCAGGCGGGCCGCCAGGGTCATCCGCCACCAGGTGAGATAGCCGAGCGGTGGGCGGCCGACCAGCGCGGTGAAGCGCCCCGCGAACGGCGCCCGCGAACGGCCGGCGTGCGCCCCCAGGGAGGCGACCGTCCAGGGCCGGCCCGGCTCCTCGTGCAGGGCGCGCAGCGCGGCGCCGACGACCGGGTCGCGCAGGGCGGCGGCCCAGCCGGTCGCGGCGGCGGGCCGCGCGTCGTACCAGTGCCGCAAGAGGTAGATCAGCACCGTTTCGAGCAGCGCCGGCACCGCGGCGTCGGTGCCCAGCCCGGGACGCCGCAGTTCGGCTGCGAGCAGGCCGACGGCCGCGCCCAGTTCGGCGGAGGGTGCCACGTGGATCCACTCCGGCAACTCCTGCACGAGCGGGTGGGTCCGGGCCGGGTCCGTCTCGTACGCGCCGCAGAGGGTCACGACGTCCCGCCCGCGCGGCGGCGGCCCGGGCTCGGCGGCACAGGGCGCGTACGGCACCTCCGGCGAGCTGACCAGGGCGTGCGCGCGTCCGTACGGCCGCAGCACCACGTCGCCCTCGCCGCACCGCACGGGATCGGCGCCCCCGGGCGGCAGCAGCCAGCAGGAGCCGCTCAGGACCACCTGGAAGCCCAGGGCGCCGGGCACCGCCGCGAACTCCTGCCCCCACGGCTCGTCCCAGCCCAGCAGCATCGAGCGCGGCCGGCCGGTACGCAGCACCGCGAGCACGTCGCTGAGCACGTCCACGGCCCCTCCAGGACGATCACGAAGGTTTGCAGGATTCTGAAGCATAGGTCGTCCCACCCGGCCCGCCTACGGTCGTTGTCATGAGAGCTGCGCGCATTCACGGGTACGGCGGCCCGGCCGTCATCCGCGTCGACGAGATCGCGGTGCCGGTCCCGGGCCCGGGGGAGGTGCTGGTGCGGGTGGCGGCCACCTCGTTCAACCCGACGGAGACGGCGCTGCGCTCGGGACACCTGGCGCAACTGCTGCCGGTCGAGTTGCCGCTCACCCTGGGCTGGGACGTGGCGGGCACAGTGGACGGCGAGCCGGTCGTGGCATTCCTGGAATCCGGTGCGGCGGCCGAATTCGCGGTGGCGCCGGCCGCGGCGGTGGTGCCGGCGCCGGCCGGCGTCGCGCTCGCCGACGCGGCCGCGCTGCCGCTGGCGGGGCTGACGGCCTGGCAGGCCGTCTTCGAGCATGCCGCGGTGGCGCCGGGCGAGCGGGTGCTGGTGAACGGCGCCGGCGGCGGCATCGGCGGCTTCGCGGTGCAACTGGCCCGGCACGCGGGCGCCTACGTGATCGCCACCGCGGGCCCGCGCAGCGCGGCGGCGGTGCGGGCCGACGAGATTCTCGACTACACCGCGGGCCCGCTCGTCGTGGACGAGCCCGTCGACGTCGTCCTGAACTGTGCGGCGATCGGCCCGCGGGCGGCGGCGGCCCTGCCCGCGCTGGCGCGACCGGGCGCCCGGATCGTCACGGTCGCCACGCCCGTGCCCGGCGGGCGGCACTTCGTCGTCCGCAACGACCCCGCCGACCTGGCGGCGCTGGTCAGGCTCGTGGACGCGGGCACCCTGCGGCTGCGGATCACCGATCGTCGCCGCCTGGAGGACCTGCCGGAGCTGCACCGGCTCGCGGAGGCCGGCGGGGTGCACGGAAAGGTCATCGTGTCCCCGTAGAAAAGGGGCGCCCCGGCTGGGACGCCCCCTCGTTGTCGCCTGAGCGTCAGAGCGGGATGTTGCCGTGCGCGCCGCGCGCGGCTGGCGCCGCCGCCAGCGCCTCGGCGATGCGCCGGCGGGTCTGCTCGGGCGTGATCACGTCGTCCACCACGCCGATCTCGAGCGCGCGGTTGACGCCGCCCGCCGTCTTCAACTGCTCCTGGATGAGCGCCTCGCGCAGCGACTCGCGGTCCTCCTGCGCCGCGGCCGCAAGCTGCTTGCGGTGCAGGATGTTCACCGCCGCGCTCGCGCCCATGACCGCGACCTCGGCGTCCGGCCAGGCGAAGACGGCCGTGGCGCCCAGGGAGCGGGAGTTCATCGCGATATACGCGCCGCCGTACGCCTTGCGGGTCACCAGGGTCACCCGGGGCACGACCGCCTCGGCGAAGGCGTGCAGCAGCTTCGCGCCGCGGCGCACCACGCCGTCCCACTCCTGGCCCACGCCCGGCAGGTAGCCGGGCACGTCCACCAGCACGATCAACGGCACGCCCAGCGAGTCGCACATCCGCACGAACCGGGCCGCCTTCTCGGCGCTGGACGCGTCGAGGCACCCGCCGAGGCGCAGCGGATTGTTGGCGATGACGCCCACCGTGCGGCCGCCGAAGCGGCCCAGCGTGGTGGAGACGTTCGGCGCCCACTTGGCGTGCAACTCCACGCCCGGCTCGTCGAGCAGCGCCTTGACCACCGGCTTCACGTCGTACGCCCGGTTGGCCTCGGCCGGCATCGTCTTGCTCAGGTCGTGGTCCTCGTCGGGGCCCTCGGCCACGTCCGCCGGGGTGAGCCGGCCCTGGCGGCCGAGCAGGACGGTGAGTTTGCGGGCCTCGAGCAGCGCGCTCTCGTCGTCCTTGGTGGTGATGTGCACGACGCCGGAGCGCCGGCCGTGCGGCTCGGGACCGCCGAGGCGCTCCATGTCGACCTGTTCGCCGGTGACGCTGCGGACCACCTCGGGCCCGGTCACGAAGATCCGGCCCGACTTGCTCATGATCACGATGTCGGTCAGCGCCGGCCCGTACGCGGCGCCGCCGGCCGCCGGGCCGAGCACCACGGAGATCTGCGGCACGCGCCCGGAGGCGCGCACCATCGCCGCGAACACCTGGCCCACGGCGTCCAGGGCGACGACGCCCTCGGCGAGCCGGGCGCCGCCGGAGTGCCAGAGGCCGAGCACCGGCACCCGCTCGCGGACCGCCGTGTCGATCGCGTCGACGACGTGCTGGCAGCCCTCGACGCCCATGGCGCCGCCCATCCGGGTGGCGTCGGTGGCGAAGGCGATCGCCGGTGTGCCGTCGACCTCGCCCCGCGCCCACAGCACCCCCGAGTCGTCCCTGGGGGCGAGCAGGCGCAGGGAGCCGGCGTCGAAGAGCGCCCGCAGGCGCCCCTGCGGATCACGATGGTCGACGACGACGGCGTCGGCCGGGTTCGAGGTCATGGTCACGACGTTCTCCAATGCCGGTGAACGGTCACGCGCGGGTGAAGACCAGGGCCACGTTGTGGCCGCCGAAGCCGAACGAGTTGTTCAGCGCGGCCGGGATGTCGAGCGGACGGGCCTTGTGTGCCGCGACATCCAGCATCAGGTCTTCCGGGTCGTCCAGGTTGATGGTCGGCGGCACCACGCTGTCGCGGATCGCCAGGATCGTGGCGATCGACTCCAGCGCGCCCGCGGCGCCGAGCAGGTGCCCGGACATCGACTTGGTCGAGGTGAGGACGGGGTGGTCGCCGATCGCCTTGCGCAGCGCGACGATCTCGGCCATGTCCCCGACCGGTGTGGAGGTGGCGTGCGCGTTGACGTGCACGATGTCGGACTTGGAGAGGTCCGCGTCGGCCAGCGCCTTGGCGATGGCGCGGATCGCGCCCGCGCCCTGGGGGTGCGGCTGCACGATGTCGTAGCCGTCCGAGGTGATGCCGGCGCCGGCGAGCCGGGCGTACACCCGGGCGCCGCGGGCGGCGGCGTGGTCGGCGCGCTCGAGCACGACCGCGCCGGCGCCCTCGCCGAGCACGAAGCCGTCGCGGCCCTTGTCCCACGGGCGGGAGGCCTTCTCGGGCGCGTCGTTGCGGGTGGACATGGCCCGCATCGAGGCGAAGCCGGCGATCGGCAGCGGGTGGATCACGGCCTCGGTGCCGCCGGCCATGACCACGTCGGCCCGGCCGGAGCGGATGAGGTCCAGGCCGAGCGAGATCGCCTCGGCGCCGGTCGCGCAGGCGCTGGCCATCGAGTGGACGCCCGCCTGGGCGCCGAGCTCGAGGCCGACCCAGGCGGCGGGGCCGTTGGGCATCAGCATCGGCACGGTGTGCGGGCTGACCCGGCGCGGCCCGGAGGCCTCCAGGATGTCGTCCTGGCTGAGCAGGGTCTGCGCACCGCCTATGCCGCTGCCGAAGCTGACGGCGAGCCGCTCGGGGTCGACGCCCGAGTCCTTGAGGCCGGCGTCGGCCCAGGCCTGGTGCGCGGCGATCAGGGCGATCGCCTCGGAGCGGTCCAGCCGCCGCATCTTGACGCGTTCGATGACCTCGGAGGGGTCGACCGCGAGCTGTGCGGCGATGCGGACGGGCAACTGCTCGGCCCACTCCTGGGTGAGGGGTCCCACCCCGGAGCGGCCGGCAAGCATGGCGTCCCAGGTGGACGCGACGTCCCCGCCAAGCGGGGTCGTCGCGCCGAGCCCGGTGACGACGACGTCTGTGTTACTCATGTCAGTGGTTCGCCTCGATGAAGGAGACGGCGTCGCCCACGGTCTTGAGGTTCTGGACCTCGTTGTCCGGGATCTTGACGCCGAACTTCTCCTCGGCTGCCACCACGACCTCGACCATGGACAGCGAATCGACGTCCAGGTCGTCGGTGAAGGACTTCTCCTCGGCGACGTCGTCCGGGTTCACCCCGGCGACCTCCTCGAGGATCTCGGCGAGGCCGGAGGTGATCTCAGCGCGGGTTGCCATTGCGGTGGGTTCCTTTCGATGGTGGGGGTAATCGCGGACAGGTTCTAGCCCCATTACGGGCAGCGGATGACCTGTCCCGCGTATGTGAGGCCGCCGCCGAAGCCGAAGAGCAGGACCGGGGCGCCCGAGGGCACCTCGCGCCGCTCGACCAGCTTGGACAGCGCCAGCGGCACGCTCGCCGCGGAGGTGTTGCCGGATTCGATCAGGTCCTTGGCGACGACGACGTCCGGACCCAGTCCGAGTCGCTTGACGATGCCGTCGATGATGCGGGTGTTGGCCTGGTGCGGCACGAACGCCGCCAGCTCGTCCGGCCGGACGCCGGCGCGCTCGCAGGCCTGCAGCGCGAACGGCGCCAGCGCGGTGGTCGCCCACCGGAAGACGCTCTGGCCCTCCTGCTGGATGTAGGGCTGCCAGCCCTCGATCCGCAGCACGTCGCCCTTTTCCGGCGCCGAGCCCCAGAGCACCGGGCCGACGCCGGCCGTCTCGCCCTCGGGCACCGCGGAGACCACGGCCGCGCCCGCGCCGTCGCCGAAGAGCACGGCGGTGGTGCGGTCGGTCCAGTCGGTGACGTCGGAGAGCTTCTCCGCGCCGATGACGATGGCGTTGCGGCTGGCGCCCGCGCGGATGGCGTGGTCGGCCGTGGCCAGCGCGTACGAGAAGCCGGAGCAGGCCGTGTTCACGTCCATGGCGGCCGGGGCGATGATGCCCAGCCGGGCGGCGACCCGGGACGCCACGTTGGGGCAGCGGTCGATCGAGGAACAGGTCGCCACGACCACCATGTCGATGTCGGCGCTGGTGAGCCCGGAGCCGGCCAGGGCCTTCTCCGCGGCGAAGGTGGCCATGTCGGCGACGGACTCGGCGTCGGCGACGCGGCGCTCGGCGATGCCGACCCGGTCCCTGATCCAGGCGTCGTTGGTCTCGACGATCTTCGCGAGGTCGTCATTGGTGATCACTCGCGAGGGCTGGTAGTGGCCCATCGCGACGATGCGGGAACCCGCGTTCATCGTGTAGCTCCTTCGATCGCGACAGACTCGTTCGCCGGGCGATTCTCAACCTGGCCGCAGGCCAGCGGGGTACGGGCCGTTGGACCCCGCCGGGCGTGGACGCCCGGGCCATGTCGAAAAAGGCTCACTGGAGCAGTCCGCCGATGCGGGCGACCGGCTGGCCGGGGGCCACCGGGTCGTCGAGATGGGCCAGCCACTCGGTGAGCACGCCGGCGCCGTGCGCGGCGATCTCGACCGGTCCCTGGCGGGTCACCACCTGGCCGACCACCTGGCCGGTGCGCACGTCGGCGCCCTCGTCCAGGCCCTCGGCGGGCCGGAACAGGCCGGCGCTGGGCGCCACCACGACCCGGAACAGGGGGGTCGGCTCGTGGGTGGAGACGGTGCCGTGCCGGGCGATCAGGTCGCGGGCGGCGGCCAGGTCGTCCGGGGTGTTGAGGGTCACGATCTCCGGGGCGCCGTCGCCCTTGAGCTCGCGCTTGGCAAGGCCGGCCAGGGTGCCGGCCGGCGGCAACTCGATGATGCCGGTGACGCCGAGGTCGCGCAGGTTCCGCATCACGAGGTCCCAGCGGACTCCGGCGGTGACCTGACGGACCAGGCGCTGCAGCATCTCGCGGCCGTGGATGACCGCCGCACCGTCCAGGTTCGACAGCAGGATGCGGGACGGGTCGGAGACGGTGACGCCGCCCGCCACCGCGTTGAGGGCCCGCTCGGCGGGGGCCATGTAGGGCGTGTGGAACGCGCCGGCGACCGCCAGGCTGATGACCCGGGCCTTGGCCGGCGGCTCGGCGCCGAACTTGGCGAGGGCGTCCAGCGCTCCGGCGGCGACGATCTGGCCGGCGCCGTTGCGGTTCGCCGGGTAAAGCCCGTGGCGCTCGATCGCGGCGAGCACCTCGTCGGTGTCGCCGCCGAGCACCGCGCTCATGCCGGTGGGCTCGAGAGCGCAGGCGGCGGCCATCTCGCGGCCGCGGACCCCGGCGAGGGTGATCGCGGCCTCGGCCGGCAGCACCCCGGCGAGGGCGGTGGCGCCGAGCTCGCCGACGCTGTGGCCGGCGACCAGGCCGACGTCGTACATAGGCAGGTGCTCGGCGGCGAGCAGGGCGGCGGCAACGAGCAGTGGCTGGGTGCGCGCGGTGTCCTTGATCTCGTCGGCGTCGGCCGCGGTGCCGAGGTGGATCAGGTCGACGCCGGCCAGCGCCGACCACCAGCGGAGGCGGGCCTCGGCGCCGGACAGGTCGAGCCACGGAGAGAGGAAGCCGGGCTTCTGGGAACCCTGGCCGGGCGAGAGAACTGCGAGCACGTTGCTGACTCTTCCGGATGGGGGCAGGTTCCGGGGTTGCTGCACGAGACCAAACCCTACGACTGGCGTTGTAGGTTTCCTACAAACACTCCCGAAAAATGTCCGGGTTGGTGGTGAAGTATACGCACTTCAGGTGCTTAACGATCTTTCAAATCCGGCCCTGTCGCGCAGTGATTTAGCTCGCAGGGTCGAGGCGGCCGATGGCGAGCGCGAGCCGCAGCGCGAAGGCGTCACGCCCGTCCAGAGGGGACAATCCGGTCACATCGGCGATCCTTTTAAGGCGGTATCGCACCGTATTCGGGTGCACGAAGAGCTCGCGGGCCGCACTCTCCAGTACTCCGCCGGCGGCGAAGAACGCGTCCAGCGTGTCCAGCAGTCCGCCGCCGGCCCGCACGACCGCGCCGTACGCGTCGTGACGCAGCGCACGCCGGGCCTCGGAGTCCCCGGCGAGGGCGCGCTCGGGCAGCAGGTCGTCGGCGGCGACCGGGGTGGGCGCGCCGGGCCAGGCGGGCGCGGCCCGGAAACCGGCCAGGGCGGCCCGGGCCGACTCGGTCGCGTGGTCCAGCGACGGCACGGCGGGCCCGACCACGATCGGCCCCTCGCCGAAGCTGGCCGCCAGCTGCCCGGCGGTGGCGAGCGGGTCGGCGGCCCCGCCCATGACGATCACCAGGCGGTCGCCGTGCACCCCGCCGATGACCTCGACCCGGGCGCGGCGGGCGGCCCGGTAGACGCTGTGCAGCACCGCGGTGATGTCGCCGCCGGGTGAGCGCCCCACGACCACGGCCACCGGCGGCGCGTCCGCCCAGCCGAGCGCGGCGGCCCGGCTGGCGAGCACGTCGGAGGAGTCGCCGCGCAGCAGGGCGTCGACCAGCAGCGCCTGCAGCCGGGCGTCCCAGGCGCCGCGAGACTCGGCGGCGCGGGCGTAGACCCGGGCCGCGGAGAACGCGATCTCCCGGGAGAACTTGAGGATGGCCTGCTCGAGCGCCTCCTCCTCGCCCGCGGCGGCGAGGCTGGACACCTCGGACTCGGCGACGTCGATGGTGACCTTCACCAGTTGGACGGTCTGGGTCAGCGTGATCGAGCGGGCGAGGGCCCGCGGCGCGGCGGCGAAGACCTCGTCGGAGATCTCCTGGGTGCCGGCGGCGGTGCCGCCGGAGCGCAGCCACTCCACCAGCGATCGCACGCCGGCCTGCGCGACGAGCATCACCCAGGAGCGCTGGTCGGCGGGCAGGTCCCGGAACCACGGCAGGGTCTCGTCCATGCGGGCGACGCTGGCGCTGGCCAGTGCCCCGGCGCGGCTCTCGACGCGACGCAGCGTGGCGGCCAGCGGCGGCCGCCTGCCCGACCCGCCGGATTTCGCTGCCTGTGCCACCTGACCACCCTGTCACGATCCTGTTCGCCGTGGTCGGGGCGGGCCTTGAGGTTGTACCGTTCCGCGCGGTCACTCGAACATCTCGATTCTGTACCTTTTGAGAAATTTGTCCGTAATAGCGGTGCGCCTCATCGGTGATTTCGGTCGGTGACCTGGCAAGGTGTCGTCCTAGCGGCCCCCGTATCCGGGCGCGCTACGGGTAATGCCGGCCACGGATTTGCCGATGGGACCGGGTGCCCGAGAAAGACCGGCAGGGAAGGAGGCAGTGATGACGGAGCGCGAGGACGGCCAACTGTGCGCCGACGCGGAGCAGGTGGCCGCGGAGGATCCGCTCATCCCACTCGCCGACGAACCGGCCGGCGACGTTCCGCACCGGGTCGGCTGCCGCACCGAGCTCCGCGGCTGGGCCGGGGCGCACCTGCACGGCGCGGTCCGGCCGCGCCGGCGCGCGGTGGGCCGCGGTCGCCCGCCGGGCCGCTGGTGCTGATCTCACTCGGTTGAGTGACTGATTGCGGTGTGGCGCGCGCGTTCCGTGACGCCGACCCTCCCGTCCCGACACCGTGAGCGGGTGGACGACAAGAGACGGCTCATCCTCGACCAGGCCCTGGCTCTCGTCGACGAACAGGGCCTCGGCGCGATGTCCATGCGTGCGGTCGCGGAGCGGGTCGGGCTCACCTCGATGGCGCTCTATCCGTACGTCGGCGGCAAGGACGCTCTGCTCGACGGGCTGGTCGACCTCCTGCACCTCGAGCTCGGCACCGAGTACGGCGAGGACCCGGCCGGCATCGACTGGCGCCAGCGGCTGAGAGCCCTGGGGCGGGCCGTACGGGCGCTGTCCCGCGCGCACCCCGGCGCGTACCCGCTGCTGCTGAGCCGGCCCTCGGCCGGCGCCTCGGCGTCCTGGCTGACCGCCGCCCTGCGCGGCTGCCTGTACGACGCGGGCGTGCCCGCGGAACAGGTGCCGCGGCTGACCCGGATGATCTGCGCGTTCCTGCTCGGCTACACCGTCGGCGAGGTGACCGGGGGCCTGCCCGCCGACGAGGCCGCCGGGCACGACGACGCCGCCGCCGAGTTCGATGCGGACCTGGACGACCTGGTCCGGCTCGTGGAGGTCACCGTTGGCGTTGGCTGAGGCCGTTCCGCGTCGTTCGCCGCGACCATTGGCCTATAAAGAGATATGTCCGACGGGTACGTCACCCAGCGCTACGTCCATCTGCGTCGTGCGGCGTTCCTGATGTGCGGCGACTGGGGGCTTGCCGACGACCTCGCCCGGACCACGCTGGCCCGCTTCCTCAACGAGATCGATGTCGGGGACCCGGAACTCTGGACCTACGCGGATCTGATGGCGGGCTTCAAGAGGCCGCGCGGGCGCCGCAAGCGGGTCTTCGTCGCCCCCGCGGACAGCGATACCGGCGCCGACGCGCACACCGTGCTGGTCCTCGACGCGCTGCACAGCCTCACGCCGCGCTGCCGGGCGGTGCTCGTCCTGCGCCACTTCTGCGGCCTGGCCATCGACGAGACCGCCGACGCCCTCGGCCTCGACGACAGCCGGGTGCTGACCCTCGAGGCCGAGGGGCTGGGCGCCTTCGAGTCGCTGCTCGCGTCCGCGCGCCCGGCCGACGCGCGATGAGCGCCCTGCTGACCGAGGTGCTGCAGCGGGCCTGCGAGAGCGAGCCGCCGCCCGGCGACGCCGCCGCCGACATCGTCGCGCGCTCCGAGCGGCTGCGCCGCCGTCGCGCCTGGGGCGTGGTGTTCGCCGCCGTCGTCGTGGTGGTCATCGTCGTCCTGCTCGGGTACGCCCTCACGACCGTCCTGCTGCCCGGCCCCAAGCCGCCCTCGACCGCCGCGGTGCCCGTACCCCAGCCGCGGCCGTCGAGCGTCCTCGATCCGGTGCTGGCGAGGCTGGCGCCGCTCATCGACGCCAAGGGCTACGAGATCGTGCCGCCGGAACCGGCGTCCGGCTCGGGCTGGCGGCGGTACGTGGTGCACGACGCGGCCGGCGCACCCCGGGGCCTGGTGGAGGTGGTCGTCTTCGACGCGGAGGCCGGGATCTGCCTGCCGGTCCTCGCCGACCCGGCCGCCTGCGCCCTGCCGGACCGCACCGGCGCGGGCATCGAGTACGCCCGCTACGCCGACACCGGCGACGTCGACTGGCAGGTGAACCAGGTGATCGCCCGCCGGGTTGTCGACGGGCGGACGGTGGCGGTCATGGCCACCGGCGAGCGCGGCACCGGCAGCGCGGAGGCGGGCCGGCCGCCGCTGAGCATCACCGAGGTGGAACAGGTCGCGACCGACCCGCACCTGCAGGACGCGTTCGGGGTGGGGGAGCGGTGCAACCGCCCGGCCCCGGCCTGCCCGATTCTGAGATTTCCGGTCCGCCCGAGCGACTGAGCACGTTCGCCGCGCCCGGGCGAAACCGGGGTCAGACCCGCCGGCGGATCAGGTAGGCGATGCCGGCCAGGCCGAGCAGGATGACGATCAGCACCGCCGCGTTGAGCAGGAACAGCCGGCGGAAGTCGGCGAGGACGTGGTTGACGTTCTCGACCGGGTTCGTCTCGTCGGCCGCGACCTCCTGGCCCGCGCCGCCACCGATGCCGCCCGTGACCACGTCCGGCTTCGGCTTGAGCGGCACCCCGCTCAGGCGCAGCGACTCGGACATGGTCAGCCGGCCGTAGAACCAGCCGGCCTGCCTCTTGCCCGTCGGCTGCTTGGCCGGCCGGTATGCCCGGGGGCCGCCGGCGGCGTTGGGGTAGAGGTCGTAGACCTGGGTCGCCTTGTCCTTGATCATGACGGTGACGACGAACTTCGGTCCCGTCTTGCCGGCCTTGGGCGCCGACGTCGTCGGTGCCGTGTTCGCCAGCCAGTTGACCTCGCTCAGCAGCCGCTTGAACAGGTCGTCCCGCTCGGCCTGCTGCACGATGATCTTGTTACCCGGGAATTGCCCGGTGATCCGTATCGCGGTCGGCTTGGCCGGCACCTTCGGCGCGGCCGCGGCCGGTCCGGCGAGCGGAACCAGCCCGGCGCTGAGTGCGACACCTGCCGCCATGACGCCTGCCGCCGATAAGAATCGGGCGATCACCCCTTGAACCACCGTCCGGCCTCCCCGCCCCCGTGGATGAAAACATTCGCGCTGTTCGTCGTGCCGGTCCGGCTCGGCCGAGCCGACGACGGCACGGCCGTGCTCACAGCCTTCCCGCAGATGGTCTCGGCCGCATCTCGGACCGGGACGAATTGGAGCCATCTGGGATCGGTTGCGGCGGCGAAGACGGTCGCTGTTCAGCGGGCGAATAGTACCTAGGCATCGCAAGTTCCGCCGTGCCCGGTCACCCATGCTGCTGACGTTCATACCCGTAGGACGTTCGCACCTGGTCAAGGCGTTGCCTCGTGCGGTACGCGCGCGCCGCAAACCGGGCGCGCGCGTACCGAACGGTCACGAGCCTGCGGCTAGCCCAGCTTCGCGCGGGCCGCGGCCAGCCGGGCGAGCGTCCGCTCCCGGCCCAGGACCTCGAGCGACTCGAACAGCGGCAGGCCGACGGTGCGGCCGGTCGTGGCCACGCGTACCGGTGCCTGGGTCTTGCCCAGCTTGAGCCCGCGCTCCTCGCCGACCTGCTCGAGGGCCGCCTTGAGCGGCTCGGCCGACCAGTCGGACTGCGCGCCGAACGCCGCGGCGGCGGCGTCGAGGATGTCGGCGGCGCCCTCCTTCATCGCCTTGTTCCACGACTGCTCGTCCGAGACGGGCTCGTCGAGGAAGAGGAAGTCGACGTATTCGACGATCTCGCTGAGCACCGCGATGCGGGTCTGCGCCAGCGGGGCGACCGCGGCGAACACGGTCGGGTCGAAGGCGGACGGGTCCCACGGCGGCGCGGGGATCGTGTCGGTGCCGCCCAGCCAGGGCGCGCAGACCGCGGCGAACTCCTCGGCGTCCAGGGCGCGGATGTAGTCGCCGTTGAACGCCCGCAGCTTCTTGACGTCGAAGAACGCGGGCGAGTGGCTGACCTCCGCAAGCTTGAACTCCTCCTCGACGACCGACCACGGCACGATCTCGCGGTCGCCGGAGGGTGCCCAGCCGAGCAGCATCAGGTAGTTGCGCATCGCGGCGGCGAGGTAGCCCTCGTCGCGGTAGGACTCCAGCGCCACCTTGTCGCGCCGCTTGGAGAGCTTCTGCCGCTTCTCGTTGACGATGACCGGCACGTGCGCCCAGACCGGCGGCTTGACGCCGAGCGCCTCCCACAGCAGCTGCTGCTTCGGGGTGTTGGGCAGGTGCTCCTCGGCGCGGATCACGTGGGTGATGCCCATGGTCATGTCGTCGACGACGTTCGCCAGCAGGAAGACGGCGGAGCCGTCGCTGCGGGCGATGACGAAGTCCTCGATCAGCTTGTTCTCGAAGGTGGGCTCGCCGCGGACCATGTCGACGACCACGGTCTCGCCCTCGTCGGGCGTGCGGAAGCGCAGCGCCCGGCCCTCGCCGGGGCCGAGGCCGCGGTCGCGGCAGAAGCCGTCGTAGCCGGTGTGCTTGTTGCCCGAGCGGGCCACCGCGTCGTCGCGGGTGCAGCCGCAGTAGTAGGCGCGGCCCTCGCCGTAGAGGCGGGTCGCGGCGGCGGTGTGCTCATCGGCGTACGCCGACTGGAAGTAGGGGCCCTCGTAGGTGCCCCGCTCGATGCCGATCCAGTCGAGCGCCGAGATGATCGCCTCGGTCCATTCGGGACGGTTGCGGGCTGCATCGGTGTCCTCGATGCGCAAGACGAAGACGCCGCCCGTCTGCTGGGCGACGATCCAGTTCTGCAGCGCCGAGCGGGCGCCGCCAACGTGGAACATTCCGGTCGGAGAAGGGGCGAAGCGTACGCGAACTGTCACCCGACCAGCCTACGGCGCTCGTCGAGGTCTTTGTCGGCGACCTTTTATCACGCCGTATATTGACGATTATTAGTAAGGCTTCTTAATATTTGAACGCTCGATGTCATCCCCGACGGCGCCCCCGCGCCGGACAGAGAGGTTCCCCCATGAAACGACAACTGGCCGCCGCCGCCTTCGCGGTCGCCGTGGCCGCCGTGAGCGCGGTCGCCTTCCAGAGCAGTTCCGAGGCGGCCGTCCTGCCCGGCAACTTCAAGAGCGTCGGCTACCAGCCGTCGTGGGCCGGCAACGTCGCCGCCATCCAGTACGGCAAGCTGACCAACATCAACTACGCGTTCGTGCTGCCGAACTCGAACGGCACCCTGCAGGCGGTGCCGGACCCGGGCAAGCTGCAGCAACTGGTCTCGCTCGGCCACCAGAACAACGTCAAGGTCGGGCTCGCGCTCGGCGGCTGGAACGACGGGAACGACTCCGCGTTCGAGGCGCTCGCCGGCAACTCCTCCGCACGCACCACGTTCGTCAACGCCGTCATGGGCCTGGTCGGCCAGTACAACCTGGACAGCATCGACATCGACTGGGAATACCCCGACCCCGGCACCTCCGGCAACAACTACACGGCCCTGATGCAACAGCTCAGCACGGCCCTGCACAACCAGGGCAAGCTGCTCACCGCCGCGGTCGTCTCCGAGGGCGGCACCGCGAACGGCGTGCAGCCCGCGGTCTTCGGCATGGTCGACTGGCTCAACATCATGGCGTACGACGGCGGCAGCCCGCACGCCAACTACGACTGGTCGATCGCCAGCGTCAACTTCTGGAAGGGCCGCGGCCTGCCGGCCGCGAAGGCGGTCCTCGGCGTGCCGTTCTACAGCCGCCCCGGCTATCTGACGTACGCCCAGATCGTCGCCACGAACCCGGCCTTCGCCAACCAGGACTGCGCCACGATCGGCGGCGTCAACGAGTGCTACAACGGCCTGCCGACGATTCGCCGCAAGACCCAGTGGGCGATGGCGAACGCCGGCGGCATGATGAACTGGGAGCTGTCCCAGGACGCGACCGGCGCGAACTCGCTGGTCAACGCGATCTACACGACGGTGACCGGCGGCACCACCCCGCCGCCGACGAACCCGCCGTCGGGGCGCACCGGCCGGATCACCGGCGTCGCCGGCAAGTGCGTCGACGTCGCCGCTGCCTCGTCGGCCAACGGCGCCGCCGTCCAGCTCTACGACTGCAACGGCACCGCCGCGCAGACCTGGACCGTGGCCACCGACGGCACGCTGCGGGCGCTGGGCAAGTGCATGGACGTCGCGGCCGCCGGCACGGCGAACGGCGCGCTGGTGCAGCTCTACGACTGCAACGGCACGGGCGCGCAGCAGTGGCAGGCGCAGAGCAACGGCACGCTGCGCAACCCGGCGAGCGGCCGGTGCCTGGACGCGTCGAACAGCAGCTCGGCGAACGGCACCCGCCTGCAGATCTGGGACTGCTTCGCCGGCGCCAACCAGCGCTGGGTCCTCCCCGCGTAACGGGTCGCTCCGTGCGGTCCCGCTGGTTCAGGGGACCGCACGGATGCGGACCACCATGACCGCGCCGAGCAGCGTCACGGCCGCCGTCAGCGCGTACAGCGTGGGATAGCCGCCGAGGTGGGTGACCAGCGGTGCCGCGATCGCGGGGCCCAGCACCTGCGGCGCCGCCGTCGCGATGTTGATGACCCCGAGGTCCTTGGCCCGGTCCACCGCGGCCGGCAGCACCTGGGTGATGAGCGCGTTGTCCACGGCCAGGTAGACCCCGTAGCCGGCGCCCAGCAGCACCGAGGCCACCATCGAGACCTCCCAGGTCGGCCAGATCGCCAGCAGCAGCGCCGCGATCGCGATGATCACGCCGGACCAGATCACGAAGATCTTGCGCCGCCCGGACCGGTCGGACAGCCGCCCGCCGAACACCGCCGTCGCCACCATGCCCACCGTGTACAGCAGGATCAGGATCAGCAGGCCGCCGTCCGGGTCGTCGAGCCTGACCCGGTCGGTGAGGAAGTACAGCAGGTACAGCGTGCCGAGCGCGTTGCCCAGCTGGACCAGGAACCGGGTGCCCCAGGCCCAGGCGAAGTCGGGGTTGTCGCGGAAGGTGCGCCAGATGCTCGTCTGCGAGCGCGGCCGCTTCGCCTCGACCGGCAGCGGATCGTCCGGCGTCAGCAGCGCGAACGGCACGGCGAGCAGGACCAGGACCAGGGCCATCGCCACGTACCCCGAGGCGACGCCGGTGACGACCGCCGTGCACAGCACCGCGCCGAGCACGAGGCCGAGCGCCTGCGGCATGCCGATCCAGCCGGAGACCGCACCGCGCTGCCCGACCGGCACCCGGTCCGGCACCGCCGCGGTCAGCGTCGCCAGCATCATGTTGAGCCCGACCTGGGTGCCCGCCCAGCCGAGCGCCACGCCCGCGATGTGCTGCTGCCCGGCGAGGCCCAGCAACGACACGCACGAGATGGCGGCGCCCGCGAGCGTCCACACGTGCCGGCGCCCGTAGGTGCGTCCGCCGATCCGCAGCCGGGTCCGGTCGGAGAGCGCGCCCGCCGCGGGGTTGACGATGATCGCGACCAGCGCGCCGAGCGCGGTGACCCAGCCCAGCGCCGCTTCCTTGCCGACGATGCCGATGTCGGTGATCTGCTCGGGCAGCAGCACCTGCACCGGCGTGAAGAACGCCATCCAGAGTCCGAGGTTCGCGGCGAAGAGCAGGCCGACCCAGGAGCGCCGTACCGGCACCACCGGCTCTGCCAGCGCGGCCGGCGTGCCCTGCGTGACGCTCATTGCACCTCCGGAGACGCGAAAGATTCTCGGACCCTAGGGGATCGCGGTCTCCCAGGGAAGAGTCCGACTCTTGACGGGCGCCGGAAGGCCGAGTAATTTACCAACTGGCTAATTAACCAGATGGTAAAACAACGTGGAGGCGAAGACGATGGGCAAGATCTACGCGGTGGAGTACGTGACCCTCGACGGCGTCTTCGAGGAGCCGGCCTGGAGTGGGCCGTACTTCAACGAGGAGCTCAGCAACTGGCAGGCCGAGAACCTCAAGGAGGCCGACGCGATGCTGCTGGGCCGCCGGACCTACGAGGGCTTCAAGGAGGCCTGGCCGAAGATGGAGGCCGAGACCGGCGACTTCGGCAAGAAGATGAACGGCATGGGTAAGCACGTGGCCACCACCACCCTGACCGAGCCGGAGTGGAACGCCGAGTTCATCAAGGGCGACGTCGTCGAGGCGGTCAAGAAGCTCAAGGCCGAGGCCGGCACCCTGATGATCAACGGCAGCGCCAGCCTGGTCAACCTGCTGACCCGGCACAACCTCATCGACGAATACCGGATCATGATCTTCCCGGTCGTCGTCGGCGAGGGCCGCAAGCTGTGGGACGAAGGCACCAAGGTGGCACTGCGGCAGGCCGGCCACTTCACCACCAAGACCGGCGTCGAGGTCATCACCTACGTGCCGGAATGAGCCCGGTGGCCACGGACCGGCTGAGCGTCGTCTTCGGCGCGCTCGCGGATCCGACCCGCCGCGCGATCCTGGCCCGGCTGGCCGAGGGCGAGGCGACGGTCAACGAGCTGGCCGAGCCGTTCGCGATGACGCTCCCGGCCGTCTCCAAGCACCTGAAGGTGCTGGAACAGGCGGGCCTGATCTCCCGCGGCCGGCAGGCACAGTGGCGGCCCTGCCGGCTGGAGGCGGAGCCGCTGCGCGAAGCCACCGAGTGGGTCGAGCGCTACCGCCGGTTCTGGGAGTCCAGCTTCGACAAGCTCGACGCCCACCTCCGGCGGCTCATGGAGCAGCCCGGCCCGACACCGCCGGGATGAGCAGGGGAGCCCGGCCCGGCTCCCCTGCCTCGCCCGTCGATCAGCTGTCGCCGCCGGTCTCGCCCACCGGCGCGGCGTTGACGTCGTCGATCGCGTACTTCTTCGCGGCCTCGGCCGGCACGTGCATCGGCACCTTGCCGCGCAGCGCCAGCTGGCGCAGCGTCGCCACCGCGATCGACTCCGCGTCCACGTGGAAGTGGCGGCGCAGCGCGTGCCGGGTGTCGCTCATGCCGAAGCCGTCGGTGCCCAGCGACGTGTAGTCGTTCGGCACCCAGCGGCTGATCAGGTCGGGCACGGCCCGCATCCAGTCGCTGACGGCGACGACCGGGCCCTCGGTGCCCTCCAGCTTGGTCTCGATGTAAGGCTTGCGAGGCTGGTCGCCCGGGTTGAGCAGGTTGTGCTCCTCGGTCGCGACGGCATCGCGGCGCAGCTCCGTCCAGGACGTGACCGACCACACGTCCGCGGCGACGCCCCAGTCCTGCGCCAGCAGCGTCTGTGCCTTGATCGCCCACTGCATGCCCGTGCCGGAGGCGAGGATCTGCGCCTTCGGTCCGGTCGTGTCCGGAGCCGCCGCGTAGCGGTAGATGCCCTTGAGCAGGCCGTCGACGTCGACCTCGGCCGGCTCGGCCGGCTGCAGGATCGGCTCGTTGTAGATGGTCAGGTAGTAGAAGACGTTCTCCTGGTGCTCGCCGTACATCCGGTGCAGGCCGTTCTCGACGATGTGCGCGATCTCGAACGCGAACGCCGGGTCGTAGGCCACCACGGCCGGGTTCGTCGCCGCGATCAGCAGCGAGTGCCCGTCCTCGTGCTGCAGGCCCTCGCCGTTGAGCGTGGTCCGCCCGGCGGTGGCGCCGAGCAGGAAGCCGCGGGTCATCTGGTCCGCGGCCGCCCACAGCTCGTCGGCGGTGCGCTGGAAGCCGAACATCGAGTAGAAGATGTAGAGCGGGATCATCGGCTCGTCGTGCGTCGCGTACGAGGTGCCGGCCGCGATGAAGCTGGCGGTCGAGCCGGCCTCGTTGATGCCCTCGTGCAGGATCTGGCCGTTCGTCGCTTCCTTGTAGGAGAGGAAGAGCTCCCGGTCGACCGACGTGTAGGTCTGGCCGTGCGGTGAGTAGATCTTCTTCGTCGGGAAGAGCGAGTCCATGCCGAACGTTCGCGCCTCGTCCGGGATGATCGGCACCCAGCGGGAACCGAACTCCTTGTCGCGCATCAGGTCCTTGAGCAGCCGGACGAACGCCATGGTGGTGGCGACCTTCTGCTTGCCCGAGCCGCGCTTGACGTCGCCGAAGGTCTTCGATTCCGGGATCGCCAGCGACTTGTGCTTGGTGCGCCGGCTCGGCACGAAGCCGCCCAGCTCCTTGCGGCGGTCGAGCATGTACTGCAGCTCGTCGGACTTCTCACCGGGGTGGAAGTACGGCGGCAGGTACGGGTTCTCCTCGAGCTTGGAGTCCGGGATGTCCAGGTAGAGCCGGTCCCGGAACTGCTTGAGGTCGTCCAGGGTCAGCTTCTTCATCTGGTGCGTGGCGTTGCGGGCCTCGAAGTGCGAGCCCAGGGTCCAGCCCTTGATCGTCTTGGCGAGGATCACGGTGGGCTGGCCGGTGTGCTCGGTGGCCGCCTTGTAGGCCGCGTAGAGCTTCTTGTAGTCGTGGCCGCCGCGCTTGAGGTTCCAGATCTGGTCGTCGGTCATGCCCTCGACCAGCTTGCGGGTGCGCGGGTCCCGGCCGAAGAAGTTCTCCCGCACATACGCGCCCGATTCGCCCTTGTATGTCTGGTAGTCGCCGTCCGGCGTGACATTCATCAGGTTGACCAGGGCGCCGTCGTTGTCGGCGGCGAGCAGCGGGTCCCACTCGCGGCCCCAGACGACCTTGATGACGTTCCAGCCGGCGCCGCGGAAGAAGGCCTCCAGCTCCTGGATGACCTTGCCGTTGCCGCGCACCGGGCCGTCGAGGCGCTGCAGGTTGCAGTTGACCACGAAGGTCAGGTTGTCGAGCTCCTCGCGGGCCGCCAGGCCGATCGCGCCGAGCGACTCGACCTCGTCCATCTCGCCGTCGCCGAGGAAGGCCCAGACGTGCTGCTGGCTGGTGTCCTTGATGCCGCGGTTGTGCAGGTAGCGGTTGTAGCGGGCCTGGTAGATCGCGTTCAGCGGGCCGAGGCCCATGCTGACCGTCGGGAACTCCCAGAAGTTGTTCATCAGCCGCGGGTGCGGGTAGGACGGCAGGCCGCCGCCCGCGTGCGACAACTCCTGGCGGAAGCCGTCCAGGTCGTGCTCGCTGAGCCGGCCCTCGAGGAACGCCCGGGCATACATGCCGGGGGAGGCGTGACCCTGGAAGAAGATGTGGTCGCCGCCGCCGGGGTGCTCCTTGCCGCGGAAGAAGTGGTTCATGCCCACCTCGTAGAGGCTCGCGGAGGAGGCGTAGGTGGAGATGTGGCCGCCGACGCCGATCTCGGGCCGCTGGGCGCGGTGCACCAGCATCGCGGCGTTCCACCGGATGTAGGCCCGGATCCGCCGCTCCACGAACTCGTCGCCGGGGAACCACGGCTCACGCTCGGGCGAGATCGTGTTGATGTAGTCCGTCGACGTCAGGGGCGGCACGCCGACCTGTCGCTCCCGGGCCCGTTCGAGCAGTCGCAACATCACGTAGCGTGCGCGCTTGGCTCCGCCATCGTCGATGACTCCGTCGAGCGACTCGACCCACTCGCTGGTTTCCTCGGGGTCGATGTCCGGAAGCTGGCTCGGCAGGCCGTCGCTGATCACCGGGCGCTTGCGTTCCGTGGCCACAGGCATTCCTCTAAGTCGGGTGTCGGGCCGTGCGCTCATCGTGTGAACCGCACGGGGAATAGGTCCATCCTGCCCCCTGTCGGTGGCTGGCGTCACGCCTACCGCGCTCGTACGCGATGCTCGACACAGGTACTGACCAGTAACTTCTGGTCAGCCGGGGAGAAAGCTGAGCCGGACCTGCCGCTGCGGATTGTCGCCGTTGGGATCGACGAGGCAGATCGACTGCCAGGTGCCGAGCGCGAGGCGCCCGCCGATGACCGGCAGTGAGGCGTACGGGGGGATCCAGGCCGGCAGTACATGATCACGACCGTGCCCCTTCGAGCCGTGCCGGTGCCGCCACCGGTCCTCGGCCGGGAGCAGGTCGTCGACGGCTTTCAGCAGGTCCTCGTCCGACCCGGCCCCGGTCTCGATGATGGCGAGCCCGGCGGTGGCATGCGGCACGAAGACGTGCAGGAGGCCGTCGCCTCGCCCGCTGACGAACCGCTCGACCTCGGCCGTGATGTCCAGGACGGTGGGCCGGTCCCCGGTCCGCACGGTGATCACGGTGGTGTCCATGACCGGAAAGTCTGCCATCCGCGGCCACCGGGCTACGTGAAGAGGTCCAGCACGAGGAAGCACACGCCCACGACCAGAAACCAGCAGCCACACTGCGCGACCCGACCGAGCACCGCCATCCACCGACTCCACCACCGGGTGCGGCCGGCCCGCGCCGTTTCCGGCCGCGCTCACCCCGCGCCGGTGCGGTCATTCGGGTGAACCGCGCCCCCTGCGGGAGTGTCCGATGGCATCATGCGCGGTGGCGGTGCTCGCCACCGTCGGCGATGCTGGGTCGCGTGACCACCCCGCAAAACCTCGACGAGCGATTCCGTGACGCCGTCTCGGCACTGCAGCCGGGCGAGCAGCGCCGCACGCCCGACGAACCGGTCCGCGAAGGCTCTACCCTGACCGGGGCCCGGGCCAGGGAACTCTTCGACGCCCAGCTGGCCAGCCGGCACCTCGACCTCGCCGCGCGCTGGCTGCGCAGCTTCAACGAGGGCTTCTACACGATCGGCTCGTCCGGCCACGAGGGAAACGCCGCCGTCGCCGCCGCGCTGCGCCCCGACGACCCGGCGCTGCTGCACTACCGCTCCGGCGCGTTCTACTGTGTCCGCGCCTTCCAGGCCGGCCTGGAAGGCGACGACGAGTCCGCCAAGGACCCACTGGTCGAGGCCGTGCGCGACGTCCTGCGCGGGGTGGTGGCCTCCGCCGCCGAGCCGATCGCCGGCGGCCGGCACAAGGTCTTCGGCCGCGCCGACCTGCAGGTCATCCCGACCACCTCGACGATCGCCTCGCACCTGCCCCGGGCCGTCGGCCTCGCCTTCGGCATCGCCCGCAACCTTCGCGCACCCTGGCCGGCCGACGCCCTGGCCGTCGCCTCCTTCGGAGACGCCTCGGTCAACCACGCCAGCGCGACCGCGGCCTTCAACACCGCCGGCTGGTACGACCACACCGGCCAGCGCCTGCCGCTGCTGCTGGTCTGCGAGGACAACGGCTTCGGCATCAGCGTCCCGTCGCCCGACGGCTGGACCGCCGAGACGCTGCGCACCCGCCCCGGCATCCGCTACTTCGCGGCGGACGGCTGCGACGTCGCCGCCACCTACGACGCCGCCCGCGAGGCCGCCGACTGGGTCCGCGAGCAGCGCCGCCCGGCCGTGCTGCACCTGACGATGGTCCGGCTCATGGGCCACGCGGGCGCGGACGCCGAGGTCGCGTACCGGTCGTCCGAGGACATCACCGCGGACCTGGCGCGCGACCCCCTCGCCGGCACCGCCCGGCTGCTCGTCGAGGGCGGATTCGCCACCCCGGAAGACCTGATCGCCCGCTACGACGAGGTCGGCTGGCAGGTCCGCAAGGTCGCCGAGGACGTGCTGAGCGAGCCCAAGCTCGCCGGCGCCGCCGAGGTCGTCGCCCCGCTGGCGCCGCGCCGCCCGCTGCGCGCCGCCCGCAGCATCGCCGACGCGGCCGGCCGGGCCGCCGGACCGGGCTCGGCCGCCCGGATGCAGGCCTTCGGCGGCCGGCTGCCGGAGCAGGGCGGCCCGCTCACCCTCGCGCAGACCATCAACGCCACCCTCACCGACGCCCTGCTGGCCGAGCCCGGCGCGATGCTGTTCGGCGAGGACGTCGCCGTCAAGGGCGGCGTCTACGGCGTCACGAAGAACCTGCGGGACCGCTTCGGCGCCGACCGGGTCTTCGACACCCTGCTCGACGAGACGTCCATCCTGGGCCTCGCCCTGGGCGCCGGCCTGGCCGGGCTGCTGCCCATCCCGGAGATCCAGTACCTGGCATACCTGCACAACGCCGAGGACCAGCTACGCGGAGAGGCGGCCACCCTGGGCTTCTTCTCGCAGGGCGCGTTCCGCAACCCGATGGTCGTCCGGGTCGCGGGCCTGGCCTACCAGCAGAGCTTCGGTGGGCACTTCCACAACGACAACTCGGTGGCGGTGCTGCGCGACATCCCGGGCCTGGTGCTCGCCGTGCCGGCCCGCCCCGCGGACGCGGCCGCGATGCTGCGCTCCTGCCTGGCCGCCGCGGCGGTGGACGGCAGCGTCTGCGTCTACCTGGAGCCGATCGCCCTCTACCACACCCGCGACCTGTACGAGCCCGGCGACAACGAGTGGCTGGCGCCGTACGCGGGTCCCGGAGACTGGTCGGGCGGCCACATGCCGATCGGCCGGGCCCGCACCTACCCGGTGGGTTCAGCGGACAATCTCACGATCCTGACCTTCGGCAACGGCGTACGGATGTCGCTGCGCGTCGCGGCCCGGCTGGCCGCCGAGGGCTACGGCTCCCGGGTGGTCGACCTGCGCTGGCTGTCGCCCCTGCCCGCATCCGACCTGGTCAGGGAGGCCTCCGCGACCGGCCGCGTCCTGATCGTGGACGAGACCAGGCGGTCCGGCGGCGTCGGCGAAGGCATCCTGGCGGCGCTTGTCGACGGCGGATTCGTGGGCGCGGTCCGCCGGATTGCCTCCGCCGACTCCCTTGTTCCGCTGGGTCCGGCAGCGCAACATGTCCTGATCGGGGAGGATGCCATCACACAGGGTGCCCATGCCCTGCTGGCACGGTAAATTGCCTCACACTCGGTGCGCCACTTGCGCGCAGCGCCGCAACTGTGTGGACTACCCAGACCGGGGTCGGCATTCCGGCCCCACCACGGAACAAGGAGGCATTCGACAGTGAGCGCGACCGCTGGTCAGGCCGATGGCGTACGTAGCCCGGCGGACCGGTTCGGGATCGAACCGGGCATGGTGGTCATGGAGATGGGCTACGACGACGATGTCGACGAAGACCTCCGTGACGCCCTGGCCGAACGTTGTGGCGAGTTGGTCGACGAGGACACCGACGAGGTGGTCGACGCGGTACTGCTCTGGTACCGCGACGGCGACGGTGACCTCTTCGAGCTGCTCACCGATGCTTTGGGGCCGCTGGCCGACAGCGGAGTGGTGTGGCTGCTGACCCCGAAGGCCGGCCGCGAAGGCCACGTCGAGCCGAGTGAAGTCAGCGAGTCCGCGCCGACCGCCGGTCTCCAGCAGACCTCCACGGTGAACGCGGGCCAGGACTGGACGGCCGCAAGGCTGGTCTCACCGCGCGGCGCCAAGAAGAAGTAACAGCGGCGCTGTTCCGGCCGGCACCCATATCGACGGGTGACCGGCCATTCGACGTGCGTGCGGTTAAGGTGTTCTGATGTCGATCAATGTGGGCGCCCCGGCGCCGGACTTCACCCTGAAGGACCAGAACAACCAGGAGGTCAGCCTCGCGGACTTCAAGGGCCGCAAGGCGGTGCTGCTGGTCTTCTACCCGCTCGCCTTCACCGGTACGTGCCAGGGCGAGCTAGCGGAGATCCGCGACAACCTCTCCGAGTACGCGAACGAGCACGTCCAGGTGCTGACGGTGAGCGTCGACTCGGTGTACAGCCACAAGGTCTGGGCGGACCGCGAGGGCTACGAATTCCCGCTGCTGGCCGACTTCTGGCCGCACGGCGAGGTGGCGCGGGCGTACGGGGTCTTCCATTCCGAGGCGGGCTTCGCCAACCGGGGGACCTTCGTGATCGACAAGGACGGCTTGGTCCGTTATGCCCACATGCAGGGCCCCGGCGAGGCCCGGGACCAGAAGAGCTGGCGGCAGACGCTGTCAGAGATCATTTTCTGACCTGCGGCGCCGCGAGGGCCCGCGGTGGGGCACGGTACGATGACCATTCCGGTTGCCACGGAACCGGGCGCGTAGCTCAGTGGGAGAGCACTCGCCTTACAAGCGAGGGGTCGTAGGTTCGAAACCTACCGCGCCCACCATCCCCACCAGGACGAACAGTGGGCACCGGCACCGGCACCGGCACCGCCGGCGCCCGCTCCGTCTCAGTTGTCCGTCGCGGGTCTCCACAACAGGCCGGCAATCCGTTGACCAGCTCGGCGGTGTCGTACCCCCTCGCTAGGTTGCGGCCATGGGGCGTGACGAGTTGCAGCGGCAGTCGCTGGAGGCCGCGTTGGGCGACGTCGGCAATGCACGGGTCGAGTTCGACGACGTCGCGGGCTGGGTGGCTTCCGCCGGTGCCGGCCCGGAGGATCCGCTGGCGGCCGAGGTCTGGGTGTTCGACGCGGGCCTGTCCCAGGTTCTGCTGGTGCGTCATCCGTGGCGGGCCTGGGTTCCGCCCGGCGGCAAGGTCGAACCTGGGGAGACGCCCCGCGAAGCGGCGCGTCGTGAGCTGCGCGAGGAGACCGGGCTGGACGTCGATCTCCTCGACCGGCCGGCCGCCGTCTGCGTCCGCTCGTATCATCCCGGCAAGCCCGTGGCCCTGGGGTTGTCCTACGCCGCGATCGCCGACCCCGCGGCTCCGCTGGTGGCCGAGCCCGGTCAGCCCGCCGCCTGGATGAGCCTGGATCACCCGTGGGAGAGCTGCTTTCCCGACGACCTGTCCCGCATTCGCGGGCATGCGCAGTGGCTGGCCGGCCTTGCCGCCGCTGAGCGGCCAGCACGCCTGCGCGATTGACTAGCGGATATGCCGGGCCCTGTCGTGACGGGTCAGCCGTCGGTAGCCGGGTTTTCAGCCTTGGATGTCAGGCCCAGTTCGCGGCGGATCGCGCAGAGGAGCCGTCGTTCGGCGGCGGCCAGGTTTTCGAAGGCGTCCGGGGAGATCTCCGCCTCGGCGACGGTGGCTCGCGCCGCGGCGATCTGCCGGACGGCTATGACCACGCGATTTGCCGACTGCACCGTCTCCTGCAACTCGGACACCAGCCGCCGGACGGCGGCGAACTCGCCCTCCGCCCAGCACGACTCCGAGCAGTGCCAATGCGGCTGTGATCGTGCTGGTCACCTTGGTCATCAGCCCCCACCTTCTGCAACCGCAGTGTGAGTGGGTGTTTGAGAATGGTGTCGCACGCCGTGTCCCCTGCGACAGTCCGTGACCGCGAACGGCCGGCCGATGGCGAGGCTGGGGCCAGATCGGGACGTCATCACGCTGCGGGAGACATGGCGTCCACTGTGGTCATTGCGCTTGGAGCGCCTCGGCGGCGGTTGAGGGTTTGCTCAGTCGGTGAGCGGGAGGAGCATGGGTCTGCCGGACGCCCACGCGCAGTCGTCGGCGGGCACACCGATCGGCTGGAAGTGGACCGCGATCCCGTATCCGTCCTTCTCGGCGGTCACGACGAACCACCACGGGCAGTCGCCGGCCGGTTTGGTCGCCGAGTACAGGCCGACGGCGAACGGGTCGGGCCGCCAGCCGGAGCGTTCGGCCAGATCGGCGTAGTACGCGCGGATGTCCGCCGGGTTCATCGACGTGGTGAGTTCCCGGCTGATGACGCCGTTCGACACGAAGCTGAGGGGCCCGTCGGCCGGTGCGGTGTTGCAGGTGACCACCTCGCTGGGCCTGCTGAGCCGCGTCGATTTCGGGTGCTGGGTGACGACCGGTTCCTCGCGGATCTGGCTTACCGTCTCCGGCCGGCTGCGGCAGTCGGACGGTTCGGGTTCGTACCACGCCGAGTGCAGCACGCCCGCGAGGAACAAGGCGCCCGCCAAGACCGGTCCGACGAGCAGTTGGATCCACTGGCGGGGGCTTCGACGGGGGATGGCGGGCGCCGGGGGAGCGGGGTTCATCTGCGTGTCCTCCGGACGGAGCGAACGTGTCTTGATCATTGAGGAGCCCAGAGGATACGGCCGCCCGCGTCGGGGCGTCTGCCCGGCTCCGCACCCCCTCTTGGCGGCGAGGCCGGGTGCTTCGGGCCGGGGGGGCCCGCGTCTCATGGCGATCCGCTTCGTCGCGGCGCGGAGTGCGTCCCGCCCCGGACCCGGCCTCGACGATCAGCAATGGGATCATCGCAATTATCTTTTTCGATGCGATGGGGGAAACGGGATGTCGTACGGGGGCACGTCTGCGGTCCAGGAGCGCCGGAGGCCGCAGTCGGTGGAGATCGGGGTGAGCCTGTTCGCGATCGTCGGCGTGCTCATCGTCGGCCGGGTCGCGTACGGCGTGGTGGACAACCTGGGCCGGGAGGGCTGGACCGACGGCGCCCGCGCGATGTTCCTCTTCCTCAACTCGATCGTGCTGGTCTTCGGCCTGTTCGTCCTGGTGCTCGCGTACCAGATGGGGCGGGGACGGATGTGGGCCTGGATCGTGGGCCTGGTGCTGCTGCCGGTCACGCTCCTGTTCGGCATCGTGCTGACGCTCGTCACCGTACTGGCCACCGTCGGCGATATCCCGTGGTCCGGCGGCGGCGTCGTGGTGACGTCCCTGGCCGCGTTGGTGGCCCTGAGCGTGCCGCGCTCGGCCCGTAACTACTTCGTGCCCAAGCCGGCGCCGCTGCCGGCCGGGGCCTATCCGGTTCACCACTGGGTGCCGGGCCACCCGCCGGCATAGCCGGCGCGGTTCTCATTCGGCGGGGATGAGCCGGGGCCGGGGCCCGCGGTGGAGGCTGGGCGCAGGACGCACACCCGGACATCTGCCTGTGTCGCCCGCGAGGACCGCGTGTCGATCGGCGCTGACCACGATCTAGCGGAGGTTGCCCATGAACGGCTGGCTGATGTGGGGGCTGTTTCTTCCCATTCTTCTCGTCGTCGCGGGTGTGATCACCATTCGGCGCAAGAACGGCCGCCGCTGACGCTATCCGGCGGCCGGTCGGCCGCAGGCCAGCACGGCCGAGGTGGGCAGGCCAACCCGCCCGTCGCCGTCGAGGTGGGGGGCGATCCCGCGGTCGAACGCCGCCCGGATCAAAGCGACGGAGCCGGGCGGCAGATCGAGCATCCGCGTGCCCATCGCGCCCAGCCCGTTGGCCGGGCCGGACCACCACGCCTCCGGGTCGACGCGGTGGGTCCAGCTCACCGTCTCCACCCGTACGGCCTCGAGGCCCGCGGCGCGCAGCAGGGCGGCCAGCCCTTCCGGCGTACGCGGGAAGTCGCGGTCGGCCTCGACCCGGGGCGCCTCGGGCAGCGGTATGCCGGAGTCGGCGACGACCTCGCCCCAGAGCGCCTGCAGCGGCGGCGGCGGTTGCGGCCAGACCGATACCGCGACGCGGCCGCCGGCGGCGGTGACCCGGGCCAGTTCGCGGGCCGCCGCGGCGGGGTCGCCGACGTGGTTGAGCACGAAGTTCGCGGTCACCGCGTCGAACGACCCGGCCGGGAAGGGCAGGTCCGGCAGCATCGCCACCCGGACGTCGGCGCCGGGCACGGCGAGCCGGGTCGCCTCGGCCATGCTCGGCTCCGCGTCGACGGCGGTGACCACGGCGCCGAGCGCGGCGGCGGCCGCGGCGAGGGTGCCGGGGCCGGTGCCCACGTCGAGCATCCGCTTCCCGCCGGCCACCTCGGCCAGGTCGAGGACCTGGTCGCGGACGGCGCCGCACAGGGAAGCGGCGCTGCGGGTGTATGCCGCCGCGCGGCCGGCCCACATCCGGCGCTCGTAGCTATCGAAGTTCGTCGTGATCTCAGCCATGCACCGGACCCTAGGGCGTTTGCCGGGATCCGTGTGCGACCAGCTCGGTGAGCGTCGCCACCACCGGGCGGTAGACGTCCTCGGGCTCCTGCGGCCAGCCCGCCGCGTCCCAGGTGCCGAGCCGGTAGATCGCGGCCCGGACCAGCATCTGCTCCCACCGCGGCAGGTGCGCCCAGCGGCCGATCACCCCGGTGCCGGTGCCGTGCCACACCATCGCGTCCACCGCGGCGACCGCCGATGCCCAGGCCGGCGGCCGCCAGTACGCCGGCCAGTCGATCACCGCGGGCGGCAGGCCGGCGCTGAACAGGACGTTGCCGAACAGGTCGCCGTGGACGATCTGCTCGGGCACGGCCGCCGGCCGGCGCAGGGCGAGCAGCTCGTCGAGCAGCTCGGATTCGCGGCGCGGCCCCGGCGGCGGGGCGTCGGCGAAGGCGAGGCTCTCCCCGTACGCCCAGGGGTTGTGCCGGGTGTCCAGGAACGCGGGGCGCGGCACCGCCGCGACCATCTCGTGGAACGCGGCACCGACCCGGATGACGTCGTTGACGCGGCGCCGGTCGGGGTGCCCGGCGACGGCCTCGGCCGCCTCCCAGCCGCCGGCCAGCCAGTCGCCGTCGGCGGCGCGTAACGGGCGGGCGATCCGCAGGCGGGCGGACCCGGGGAGGGCGGTCAGCACCTCGGCGCGCCAGCGGACCTCGTCGTCGCCCTCGGACGGCTTCAGGACGACGTCGCCGATCCGCCAGGTGCCGCCCTTGCCGCCGGCCAGGCGTACCGGATCGCCGTGGGCGCCGAAGGCCGCACGCACCGCGGGCGGCGGTCCCAGATCATCCATCCGTGGTGGCCGTCCTCGAGGTGTGCGCGGTGCCCTGCCCGGTCAGGGTATCGACCGCCTGGGGACGGGCGGCCGGAATGTATGCACCCACGCTGCACCCGGCGCGTGCTCAGGTGGGGCGGCGCACACCCGATTCGTTGAGTCACCGGCGGACGGCTCCGCCGGCGAGCGGACCCGGGCACGACCCCCCTCGGTGCCCGGGCCCGCTCGGCTCAGCTCAGGCGGAAGGGGCACAGGTGGTCGCATCCCGGCCCCAGGGCCTGCACATCGGCGTCGACGCGGAGAAGGTGGTCGTCTCGCCGTACCCGCTGCGGATGCGTGCCGGGCGCGCCAGGCGTTCCCGGTGGGGGTCCGTCACCGAGGTGACGTCCGCGCCCGGGAGCGGGCGCAGCCGCGGGGACCGCCGGCGGTCCGCCTCGCAGGTCGCGCTCGTCCTGGTCCTGGTCTCCGCGGTGCTGAGCGTGCTCGGCGTCTCCGGGTGGCTGTCGGCAGCCGGGTCGGTCGCGATCGTGGCGATCGTCGTCGGCTGGCAGGCTCGGGCCGCCCGGGTCGGCAGCATCGCGCTGCCCCGCGGGGAGGGCGTGCACGTCCTGTACTCGGCCGAGGAGCGGACCGCGTTCGAGCGGGCGGTCGTGGTGGCGCGGCGGGTCCGCGGCACCTGGCCCGCGCTGTGCCACATGATCGACCCGATTGAGGCGGACCGGAGCCTGTCCGCCGCCCTCGAGCAGCTCGCCGCGATCATGGCCCGGCGCCAGCAGCTCCGCCGGCTTCGCGACGAGCTTGCCGGCGCCGCTCCCCATGATCTTCCCGCCGGCAGCCCGGCGGTGCGGGCTCTGGCGGAGCAGCGGTTGCGGGTCGAGGGGCTGTGGCGTTCCACGGCGGACGCGGCCAACCGCATCCTGGCGAGCGTCAACGCCGCCGCGCTCGCGGGCGAGAACCTGATCCGCGAGCAGCGGATCGGCGAGACCGCCCGGGAGGCGGAGCTGGCCATCTCCCGGCTGGCGGCCGGCCCGGCACCGTCCGACGCCGGACCGGAGCTGGCCGAGCGCACGGCCGCGGTGATCGCGGCCTACCGCGAGCTGGCCGCCGAGCGCTGACTCCCGCGCGGCGGGCCTATCGGCCGGCGGCCGCGAGCCCGGCGACCGCGCGCGCGGTGTCGTCCATGATCAGATCCATGTTCAGCTGCGCGGCCACGTGCAGGCCCGCGGCCGCCGAGCTGATCACCTGAGCCATCTGGTCGGTCACGTTTCCGGCCACCCACACGCCCGGCACCTCGGTCCTGCCGCTCGGCTCGGCGACCACGGCGGTGCCGAAGTCGTTCTCCGTCGCGGTGAGCCCCAGCGACGGCAGCGGTTCGGCGTTGGCCGTCAACCGCGGCGCCACCACCAGCACCTCCCGCGGAACGACGGTGCCGTCGCTCAGGCGTACCCCGGTCAGCCTGTCGTCCTCGACGACCGCCTCCGCGACCTTCCCGGGCACCACCGAGATGCCGCGGGCCGCGAACTGTTCGGCCTGCTCGGCGTCCGGGGCCGGCGCGTCGTGCAGGAACAGCGTCACGTCGTCGCTCCACTGGCGCCACATCAGCGCCTGGTGCAGCGAGAGCGGGGAGGAGCCGAGGACGCCGATCGCCCGGCCGCGGGCCTCGTAACCGTGGCAGTACGGGCAGTGCACCACCTCCCGGCCCCACCGTTCGCGCAGGCCCGGCACCCGCGGCAGCTCGTCGGTGAGGCCGGTGGTGACCAGCAGCCGCCGGGCCGCGATGGTCCGGCCGTCCGCCAGGGTCACGGTCAGCAGGTCACCGTCGCGGGCGGCGGAGGTCACCGTGGCCTCGATCAGGTCGCCGCCGTACCGCTCGACCTCCGCGCGCCCGGCCGCGTGGAACCGCGCCGGGGAGATGCCGTCGTGGGTCAGGTAGTTGTGGATTCCCTCGGCCGGCGCGTTGCGCGGCGAGCCCGCGTCCACCACCAGCACCTTGCGCAGCGCCCTGCCGAGGGCCACCGCGCCGCTGAGCCCGGCGGGTCCGCCGCCGATCACGATCACGTCGTATGTCATGCCACCACGGTCACCGGGCCTCGGAGGGGTGGCAAACTTCTTTGCCATGACGGCAAACGAGGAGAGCGTGCTCGCCGCGGTCGGGCCGCGGCTGCGGGCGCTGCGCAAGGAGCGCGGCACCACCCTGACCGCGCTGGCCGAGACCACCGGCATCTCGGTGAGCACCCTCTCCCGGCTCGAGTCCGGGCAGCGCAAGGCCACTCTTGAGCTGCTGCTGCCGCTGGCCCGGGCCTACCGGGTGCCGCTCGACGAGCTCGTCGGCGCCCCGCCCACCGGCGATCCGCGGATCTACGCGCGGCCGATCAAGCACAGCAGCGGGCAGACGATCGTGCCGCTGAGCCGGCAGCCCAGCGGGCCGCAGGCGTTCAAGCACCTGATCCCCGCCGGCCCGCCGCAGACACCGGACCCGCGCACCCACGAGGGTCACGAGTGGCTCTACGTGCTCAGCGGCCGGCTGCGCCTGGTGCTCGGCGAGCACGACCTCGTGCTGCCGGCGGGCGAGGTGGCCGAGTTCGACACCCGGGTCCCGCACTGGTTCGGCAGCGTGACGGGCGACGCCGTCGAGTTCCTCACCATCTTCGGCAGCCAGGGCGAGCGCATGCACGTCCGGGCCCGCTCGACCCGCTCCGGCCGGGCGGGCCCGGTCTAGCTAGCGGACGGCGGTGTGGATGGTCGCCGCGCGGAGCATGAAGACGTCCGCGCGCCGCAGCACGCTCTCCGGGTCGCCGGGGTCGGTCAGCTGTTCCAGCCGGTCCGCGTCCGCGCCCGTCAGGTGCCCGTCCAGCATCTGCCGGGTACGCCGCAGTGTCCGCGCCAGCTGCTGCCGGGCCGCCTCGCTCAGCGGCGCCGGCAGGTCCAGCAGGAAGCTGCGGCTGCGCACCGAGCGCAACCCGGCGTCCGCCAGCAGGTCGGGCCAGGCCCGCGGCGGCTCGATCGCGCCCATCGGGTGGGTGCGGCTCTGGGACAGGGCGCTGTCCACCGCGTTGATCCGTGCCGTCAGGCCGCCGTCCGCGTGCGAGGGCAGGAAGTGCAGCGGCAGGCCGCCCTCGCGCAGCGCCAGCAGCCCGCCGGGCCGGAGCAGCTCCGCCAAGGCCCTTATCCCTTCTGCCGGATCCGGCAGATGGTGCGCAACGCCGCTGACCCAGATCAGGTCCGCGGTCGGCAGATCGGCGAGACCGTCCGGCAACTTGATCTCGCGGACGGCGACCCGGTCCGCCAGGCCCAGCCGTTCCGCCCGGGAGCGGGCCAGCGCCACCAGCGGGGCCGAGCCGTCCGTGGCGAGCACCGTCGCGCCGGGCAGCAGTTGGGCGAATCTGCAGGCCGCCACCCCCGGACCGCTGCCGACGTCGAGGACCAGGGCGGCGTGCGGTATGCGCTCGGTGAGCCAGTGCAGGGCCTGGTCGACCATCGGCGCGTTGATCTCCGCGTCGGCGATCAGGTCGGGTCCGTGCTCGCCCCAGTCGACATGATCATGCGTGTGCGTCATGCCGCCATCCTCCCCGGACAGCGACGGTCATGGTTGCCGCGGCGGTGTCAGGTCTTTCGCATACCAGTGATCCGCGTACGGCTCGACGCGGTGCGGCGGTATCTCGGCGTAGCCGGCGGCCGCGTACATCGACCGGGCCTCGGTCAGGTCCGTGCGGGTGTCCAGGCGCAGGACGCCCAGGCCGCGCTCCCGGGCGGCGTGCTCCACCGCGGACAGCAGCCGGCGTCCGATGCCGAGCCGGCGGGCGCCCGGGTGCACGTACATCTTGGTGATCTCGCCGGTGCCCGGCTCGGCCAGGCGCAGGCCGACGCAGCCCACCGGCTCCTCGCCGCGGTACGCGACCAGCAGCACCGCCACGTCGTCGGCGGGTTCGTCGGCGAGCGCCTCGTCCACTGCCGACGCCGGCATCGGCCGGCCGTGGTAGCGGTCCACCATCTCGCTCAGGTAGGACCGCACCAGGGCCACGGCGTCCGGTGTCCCGGGCTCCGCCGTACGAATCATGATCATTGGATGGATGGTGCCAGGTCCCGTTGACCGATCGGCGGAGCCGGTCGGATCCGTTGCCTGCGTAGGGTGATCTGGTGTTCACCTATTCGGGTGACTCGCTACCGCAAGGTAGGCAAATACGTTGTCACCTGACATGTGCGTAACCGACCATGCCCGAACACCGTCCGCGATCCGGGTCAGCGACCCGGCGGCCGGCGGCTGCCCGGCGTCTACCTGCCGGGTGTCAGGCGGCCCGGCGGGCGGTCGACATCTGCCGGGGCACGATCATCGTGAACGTGCGCTGTGGGCGGCCGCCGACGGCGTCCAGGGCGTCGAGCAGCACCGCCTGCACGGCCGCGGATCCCGGCAGGTGCCAGCCGGTCTGCTCCGGTGCGACGGCCCAGCGGACCGGGCCCTCGGGCGTACGGCTGGGCGCGGCGGGCACCCACGAGCCGCGCCCGTGACGCAGCACGTCCAGGCAGGCGCCGAGCTCGGGCCGGAGCTCCTCGCCGGGCTGGACCAGAAACATCCAGCGCCCGGTCGGCGTCACCAGGACCGGGCCCCGGGCGTCGCCGCGCTCGGGTCCCAGCACGCCCGTCTGCAGGCGGATGGCGCCCAGCGCGCGCAGGCCGACCGTGGCCGGCACCTCCAGCACGTCGAACCGCCAGCCGGTGGCCAGCAGCACCGTGTACGGCCGGCGTCGCCACCAGCGGGCCACCCGCCCGGCGTCGGTGCTGGAGTTGTCCTCCCAGGACTCGATCGCGGGGTGGCACCCCATGATCGGGCAGCCGGCCCGCCCGCAGCGGAAACGGTGCCCGGACAGGTACGCACCGGGCGTCACCGCCCAGCCGCGAGCGGCATAGCGCAGCGCCGCCCGGCGCAGGCGTATCCGATCTATGTGCTCCCATGGGCCGATCGGCCGCCTGTTGGTCCACTGCATGGTCGTAAAACCCCCGATTCGGGATCGGTAGCCGCATTACCAGGCGCGGCCGCCGTCACCAAGCTCGACACGCTTCGTTTGTTCGGGCAGATCACGTCTTGCAACTTGCATGAGAAACTATCGAGCATCGGTGGGCAGACGATCACACAGCCTGTGCGACCTGCGCGGACGAGTGAGGTCCACACTGCAGCTGACACACCGCAATGCTCACCGGCGCCGGTCGCCGGCTGAGTGGGGGAGGCACCCGTGGACGAGCTGCCGATCGGCCGCCGAGTTGCTTATTGGCGCGGCCGTCGCAAGATGTCCCAGCAGGTCTTCGCGGATCGGCTGGGGAAATCCAAGAGCTGGGTCGACAAGGTGGAGCGCGGGGTCCGCCGTCTCGACAAGTTCTCGGTCGTCTATGAGATCGCCGACGTGCTGCAGATCGACGTCCAGCTGCTGCTGGGCAAGGACGTCGAGCGGCGGCCCGAGACGCAGAACTGCATCGACCAGGTAGAGGTCGAGGAGATCCGCGCGGCGCTCGAACGGTACGACCAGATGAGCGCGTTCTTCCATCCGGTGCCGCAGGCGCCGCCGCTGATGGAGATGCGCAAGGCGGTCAGCCACGCCTGGCTGACCTATCAGCACGCGAAGTACGGCGTCCTGGCCCGCAAGCTGCCGCAGCTGCTGCGCGACGCGCAGGCCGCGGACAGCGCGCACGCCAGCGGCGAGGAGGCCCGCGACGCGGCGCACCTGCTCGGGCAGGTGTACCAGATCGCCTCCTCGGCCCTGCGCAAGGTCGGCGAGCACGAGCTCTCCTGGCTGGCCGCCGACCGCTCGATCGCGGTCTCGCAGCGCGCCGGCGACCAGTTGCTGGCGGGGATGGCCAGCCACCGGGTCGGCATGGCGCTGCTCTCGCTGGGCCGGATCCGCTCGGCGCTCGAGGTCAACGTCAACATCGCCAACCGGCTCGCGCCGATGACGCCCGAGGCGGCCACGCCGGAGCGGCTCTCCGTCTATGGCCTGCTGCTGCTCACCGGGGCGATGGCCGCGGCCCGGATCGGCGACAGCGCCACCGTGCGCGACCTGGTCTGCGGCGCGGAGCAGGCGGCCGGCGCGCTGGGCGGCGACTACAACTACTACTGGACCTCGTTCGGGCCGACCAACGTGGAGCTGCATCGGGCCGCGGCCGCGATCGAGCTCGGCGACGGCGGCAAGGCCATCGAGACGCACAACAAGATCAACAAAGAGAGCTTCGCGGCGATGCTCCCGGAGCGGCGTGCCCATCACTACCTGGACATCGCCCGGGGTTACACGCAGGTAGGCGACGTGGAGATGGCCAGCGAGATGCTGCTGGAGGGTGACCGCCTGGCCCCCTCGGAGATCCGTTGCCGCCCGCTCGCCCATGAGGTCATCTCCGACGTGCTGCGACGCACGCGGGGCACACCGCCGGCGCCCATAGCGGAGCTGGCAGAGCAGATGGGAGTCGGCGTATGAGGTGGGTTCTCGGGTGATGAGTGTCAACATCTCGCCCGGCGTGCTGTACGTGCTCGTGTGCGGCTCGCCCATCGCCCGCGACGTCGGCGTGCTCGTCGACCTGGCCCAGCGCGACGGCTGGGAGGTCTGTGTGATCACCACGCCGGACGGACGCAAGTTCGTCGACGCGGCCGCGCTTCAGGCGCAGACCGGGCACGCCGTGCGCAGCTACTACAAGAATCCCGGCGACGAGGACCTGCTGCCCCCGGCCGACGCGATGATCGTGGCTCCCGCGACGGTGAACACGATCAACAAGTGGTCGGCCGGCATCACCGACACGCTCGTGCTCGGCCTGCTGGTCGAGGGCTACGGCTTCGGCGTGCCGACCGTGGTGGTGCCGTACACGAACAAGGTGATGGCCCTGCACCCGACGCTGCACGAAAGCATGGACAAACTTCGCAACTGGGGTGTCCAAGTGCTTTACGGCGATGACGTCGTACGACTCGGCGGACCGGGACAGAACGACCGTTTTCGGAGCCAGTTCCCGTGGCGGAGCGCGCTTCAGGCGCTGCACAGCAGATTCGTGACCGACAACCGAGTCGAGCCCGGAGCCCGATCCTGAGCCTGGGTAGAGTTGGCGGCCGTGACCGACACCGCCGTTGCCCCGCCCGCCGTCCGTGAGGTGGTGGCCGCCCTCGACGCGCGCTATCCGAGGGCCTGGGCCGAGCAGTGGGACAGGGTGGGCCTCGTCCTGGGGGAGTTCGACACCCCCGTCAGCAGGGTCCTCTGCGTCGTCGACTGCGTGCCCGAGACCGTCGAGGAGGCGGTCGCCGGGGGCGCGAGCCTGATCGTCGCCCACCACCCGCTGCTGCTCAAGGGCGTCTCGTCGGTCGCGCCGGACACCTACAAGGGTCGCATCGTGCACCGGCTGATCAAGGCCGACATCGCGCTCTACGTCGCGCACACCAACGCCGACGTGGCGAACCCGGGCGTCTCCGACGCGCTGGCCGCCCGGCTCGACCTGACCGGCACCCGGCCGCTGGTCCCCGCCGAGGCGGGCAGCCCGGCCGCCGGGCAGGGCCGCGGCGCCGGCCGGGTCGGCGACCTGGCCGCGCCGATGCCGCTCGCGGAGCTGGCCCGGTTCGTCGCCGCCAGGCTGCCGCCGACCACGGCCGGGGTGCGTGCCGCCGGGGACCCGGCACGGCTGATCCGCTCCCTCGCCGTCTGCGGGGGAGCGGGCGACTCATTCCTGCGCGACGCGGACCGGGCGGGTGCCGATGCGTACCTCTGCGCCGATCTGCGGCATCATCCCGTGAGCGAGCACCTCGCCGCCGACGGCCCGGCGCTGCTCGACGTCGCCCACTGGGCGAGCGAGCGGCCGTGGCTCGACGAGGTGGCCGGTTGGTTGCGCGCCCAGTTCCCGGTCACGGCACTCGTGTCCGATCTCGACACCGACCCCTGGACCGTGCATGCGGTCAGTGGAAATAAGGAGTACCTGACGTGAAGGCCGCCCCGGAAGCCCAGCGCCGTCTGCTCGACCTGCAGGCCATCGACACCGCACTTGCCCAGCTCGCCCACCGGCGCAAGTCGCTGCCCGAGCTGGCGGAGATCGACAAGATCTCCCGCGAGCTCTCCGCGCTGGAGGACGAGCGGATCCGCGCCCAGGTCGCCGTCGACGACCTGGACCGCGACATCGCCCGCTTCGAGAAGGACATCGAGCAGGTCCGCACCCGCAAGGACCGGGACCAGGCCCGGCTCGAGGCCGGCGGCGCCCTGCGCGAGATCGAGGGCCTGCAGCACGAGCTGGCCACCCTCAACCGGCGCCAGTCCGAGCTCGAGGACGCCGAGCTCGAGCTCATGGAGCAGAAGGAGGGCGCCGAGCAGACCCTCAACGACGTGAAGAAGAGGCTGGCCGAGGCCGGCGAGCGCCGGTCGGCGGCCGAGGCCCGCCGCGACGAGGCGAACGCCGACATCACCAAGGAGCAGGAGTTCAGGAACCAGTCGCGGGCCCCGCTCGCCGGTGACCTGCCGCCCGACCTGCTCGCCCTCTACGACAAGATCCGCGCGGAGTCGGGATTGGGCGCGGCGCTGTTCCGCGCCGGGCGATGCGGCGGCTGCCGCATCGAGCTGTACGGCGCCGACCTGAACCGGGTGAAGACCGCGCCCGCCGACGAACTGGTCCGCTGCGAGGAGTGCCGCCGGATCATGGTCCGCACCGCGGAGTCCGGGCTGTGACCAATGCGGCGAGCGGCCTGCGGGTCGTGGTGGAGGCCGACGGCGGCTCGCGGGGCAACCCGGGCCCGGCCGGCTTCGGTGCCGTCGTGCTCGAGGAGGGCACCGGCGAGGTGCTGCTCGAGCGGCACGGCTCGCTGGGCACCACGACGAACAACGTCGCGGAATACTCCGGCCTGATCGCGGGGCTGCGGGCGGCCGCCGAGCTGGGCGCCGCCAGGGTCGACGTGCGGATGGACTCCAAGCTCGTGATCGAGCAGATGTCCGGCCGCTGGCAGATCAAGAATCCCGGGCTGCGCCCGCTCGCCGCCGAGGCGGCGAAGCTGGTCGACGGCTTCGCGGCGGTGTCCTTCGAGTGGATCCCGCGCGAGCGCAACAAGCTGGCCGACGCGCTGGCCAACCGCGCGATGGACGAGGCCGCCGGCAAGCCGGTGCGCTCCGAGTCGCCGGCCTTCGAGGCGAAGGCCCCGAAGAACTGGGCGCCGCCGTCGCTCGACTCGGCCACCAGGCTCATCCTCGTGCGGCACGGCGAGACCGCGCTGACCGCTCAGGGCCGCTACTCCGGCCGCGGCGACGTCCCGCTCTCGGAGCAGGGCGAGGCGCAGGCCATGGCCGCGGCCGGGCGGGTGGCGGGCATCTCCCGCGACGTCGCGGCCGTCGTCTCGTCACCCCTGCGGAGGTGCGTGCGCACCGCGGAGTTCATCGCGGCCGAGCTGGGCAACGTGAAGGTCACGGTGCTGCCGGAGCTGATCGAGTGCGACTTCGGCGACTGGGAGGGCCTGACCTTCGCCGAGGCGCGCGAGCGCTGGCCCGACGAGCTGGACCGCTGGCTCGACTCGACCGCCGTCGCGCCGCCGAACGGGGAGTCCTTCCAGGCGGTGGCGAAGCGGGTGCGCGGCGCGTGCGCGAAGCTGCAGTCGGCGTACCCGTCGGGCACGGTCGTGGTGGTTTCGCACGTCTCGCCGATCAAGCTGATCCTGCGCGACGCGCTCGCCGCGGGCGACGCCTTCCTGCACCGGCTCTTCCTGGACGCGGCCGGCGTCTCCACCGTGGACATGTGGCCGGACGGGGGCGTTGCGGTGCGATCGGTGAACGAGACGGCACACCTGCGCTGAACCTATTGACCCCGCCAGGTGCGGACGTTTAGCTTCCTCGATTAGGAAACTTTCTTCACGATTCCTCGTCGACAACTTCCGTCCGCCCCTGGAGGGCTCATGCGCGGATTCTCCCGCCGCCTGCTGGCCGTCGGCGCTGCCGTACTGGTCGCAGTCACGGCCGCACCGACCACCGCACAGGCACATCAGAAGAAGTCATACGTCAAGGTCGGATACTTCACCCAGTGGGGCATCTACGGCCGCGACTTCCAGCTCGCCAAGGTGCAGCGATCCGGCGCCGCCGCCGGGCTGACCCACCTCAACTACGCGTTCGGCCCGGTGACCGCCGCCGGCGTCTGCGACTCCGCCGACTCCTGGGCCGACTGGAGCGTGCCGTTCTCGGACGCCAACAGCGTCGACGGCGTCGCTGACGTCGCCGGCCAGCCGATCTCCGGCAACCTCAACCAGCTCGCCGAGCTCAAGAAGGCGAACCCCAAGCTGCGGGTGCTGATCTCGCTCGGCGGCTGGACCGGCTCGGCGTACTTCTCCGACGCGGCGCTGACCGACGCCTCCCGCAAGAAGCTGGTCTCCTCCTGCGTGGACCTGTGGATCAAGGGCAACCTGCCCGGGCTCGCCGCGGGCGCCGGCGCCGGGATCTTCGACGGCGTCGACCTCGACTGGGAGTGGCCCGGCTCGGAGGGCAACGCCGGCAACGTGATCCGGCCGCAGGACAAGCCGAACTTCACCCTGCTCGCCGCCGAATTCCGCAGGCAGTTCGACGCGCTGACCCGCACCACGAAGCGGCACTACGACCTGACCGCGTTCCTGCCGGCCGCCCCGGCCAAGATCGACGCCGGCTTCGAGGCGAAGAAGATCTTCAAGTACCTCGACTTCGGCACCGTGCAGGGCTACGACTTCCACGGCTCGTGGGAGTCGCGGACCAACCAGCAGTCCGCGCTGCGGGTCCCGGCCGGCGCGCCGGACAACCCGGACTTCTCGGCCCAGGTCGCGATCGACACCTGGCGCGACCGCGGGGCGCCGGGCGGCAAGCTCGTCCTCGGCATTCCCTACTACGGCCAGGGCTGGACCGGCGCGACCGGCGGCGGCAACGGCCTGTTCGCGACCGTCACCGGCGGCGCGCCCGGCAAGTTCGCGGTCGGCACCGAGGACTACAAGACCCTCAAGACGCTGCCCGCGCAGGGCTTCAAGCTGCACCGCGACTGGCGCTCCGGCCACTCGTGGCTCTTCGACGGCACCACCTTCTGGACGTACGACGACCCGGCGCAGGTTCTGCAGAAGACGGCGTACATCCGCGTCGAGGGCCTCGGCGGCGCGATGATGTGGTCGCTCGACGGGGACGACGAGCAGGCCTCTCTCACCCGTACGATCTCGGCGGGTCTCTGGACCCCCGGACACTAGCCGTCCGATCATGGGTGGTGCGCCGTTCGGCGCACCACCCTGGCCGTTCGGCGCAGGGTGATCTCAACCGGGCGCATCCGGAACGAAACCTCTCGGTAACCTGCGGCCGATGGCCGTGACCACGGTCACCACCTCGTCTGCGCTCCGATGAGGAGGTACGGCATGTCAACACCCCGCAGTGATCGCAGCCCGTGGAACTGGCTGCTGCTGATCCCGATCGTGATTCCGCTGCTCACGCCGCTGTACAACTTCGACTCCCCGCGGCTGTTCGGCTTTCCCGCGTTCTACTGGATCCAGTTCTCGTTCATCCTCCTCGGCGTCGCGACGACCTCGATCGTCTACCAGATGACCAGGCGCCCGGCGGCGGCTCCGGCTTCGTCTTCGGTGGCCCCTGTGTCGCCGGCTCCGTCCACCTCGCCAGCTCCGTCCACCTCGGAGACGCCGTCGACCTCGGAGGCGTCCGATGAGTGAGCACATCACCGAGATCATCATCTTCACGCTGCTGTTCGTGCTGGTCAGCGGCATGGGCTTCGTCGCGGCCAAGTGGCGCGCCCCCAAGGACATGGCACACCTGGACGAGTGGGGCCTCGGCGGACGCAGCTTCGGCGGCTGGATCACCTGGTTCCTGATCGGCGGCGACCTCTACACGGCGTACACGTTCGTCGCCGTGCCGGCGCTGATGTTCGGCGCGGGGGCGGCCGGGTTCTTCGCGGTGCCCTACACGGTGGTGATCTACCCGCTGTTCTTCCTGGTGCTGATCCGGCTCTGGTCGGTGTCGCACCGGCACGGCTTCGTCACCCCGGCCGACTTCGTCCGGACCCGCTTCGACTCGCCGACGCTCGCGTTGCTCGTCGCCATCACCGGCATCGTCGCGACCATGCCGTACATCGCGCTGCAACTGGTCGGCATCGAGGCCGTGCTCAAGACCATGGGCGTGACCGGCGAAAGCCCGCTCGCCCGGCACGCGCCGATCATCCTCGCCTTCGCGATCCTGGCGGCATACACCTACCAGTCCGGGCTGCGGGCGCCGGCGCTGATCGCGTTCGTCAAGGACACGCTGATCTACATCGTCATCATCGTCGCGGTCCTCTACCTGCCCTACAAGCTGGGCGGCTGGGGCACGATCTTCGACGACGCGAGCGCGAAGTTCCAGGCGTCGCCCGCGCCCGGCGACGGCATCATCCTCAACGCCAACAACCAGCTTCAATACATCACCCTGGCCCTGGGCTCCGCATTCGCCCTCTTCCTGTACCCGCACAGCATCACCGGCGTACTGGCCGGCCGGAACCGCAACGTGATCAAGCGGAACATGTCGGCGCTGCCCGCGTACAGCCTGCTGCTCGGCCTGATCGCGCTGCTCGGCTTCATGGCGATCTCGGCGGGGGTGAAGCCGCTGCCCGGCGCCAAGGCGGGCAGCGTCGACAGCAACACGGTCGTGCCGCTGCTCTTCGACCAGCAGTTCCCGTCCTGGTTCGCTGGCATCGCGTTCGCGGCCATCGGCATCGGCGCCCTGGTGCCGGCGGCGATCATGTCGATCGCCGCGGCGAACCTGTTCACCCGCAACATCTACAAGGAATACCTCCGCAAGGACGCCACCGCGGCCCAGGAGGCCGGCGTCGCCAAGATCGCATCGCTGGTCGTGAAGATCGGTGCGGTCGCGTTCATCATCTTCCTGGACCCGCAGTTCTCCATCGACCTGCAGCTCATCGGCGGCGTCATCATCCTGCAGACGGCCCCGGCGGTCGCGCTCGGCCTCTACACCCGGTGGCTGCACCGGGGCGGCCTGGTCGCTGGCTGGATCGCCGGCATGTGCCTCGGGTTCTGGATGCTCTACCAGATCCCGAACGCGTCGACACACAAGGAGCACTTCGGCGGCTCCGCGTTCCCGCTCAGCAAGTTCGGCTTCGACACCCCGAAGACGATCTACGTCGGCTTCGTGGCGGTCGCGGTCAACCTGCTGATCGTCGTGATCGTCACCCTGATCCTGCGGGCGATGAAGACACCGGACGGCGTCGACGGCACGAAGCCGGACGACTATTTCGCCGACGAGGGCGACCCGCGCCTGGAGAAGGCCCGCACCAGCCCGGAAGCGATCGCGTCCTCCACCTGACCCGCTCCCGCGCCGTGGCCCCGGACGTCCTTCCGGGGCCACGGCCCTTTCCAGGTCTAGCCAGGCGCGAGGCCCTTCAGGTACGCGTCCATGGCGCGGGTGAGCCGCTCGAGGGCGAGGGCGAGATCGCGGCGCTCGTCCGAGGTCCAGTCCTTCAGCACGGTGGCGTACAACTCGCGGCGGGCCAGGCTGACCGCCTCGACCTGGGCGAGCCCTTTGGCGGTGGCGGCGATGACGGTGCCGCGACCGTCGTCGGGATCGGCGCTGCGCTCGACCAGGGCGTCGCGGTGCAGGGCGCCGACCTGCCGGGTCACCGTGGAGCCGTCCAGGTTGAGCCGCTCGGCGACGGAGGAGACGTTCTGCGGGCCGCCCTCCTGCAGGGACCGCAGGATGACGTAGGCGGCCCGGTCGAGGGCCCGGTGCGGTCGGGGCGAGGAACGGCGGGTGGCCTCGCCCAGCCGCATCAGCATTGCCACCTGGGTCTCGATCGTCCCCAGCGCCGCGTCGTCGTCGGCCATCTTTCCTTCCCGTCCCGGGTCGCTATGTTTTGCTGTATTTTTCCTGCCGTTGCTGAACGTTTGCTGAAAGCGACTATTGCCTGAATGCCCGCCACATCAGGATGAGACCGATCGTCGTGCCGAACGTGACAATCAGGATTTTGAGCACCCGGGCCGGCAGCCGCCGGGCAAGCCGCGCGCCGGCGTACCCCCCGACGATCGTGGCCGGCGCCAGCGTGAGCACCGCACCCCAGTGCACCGGCGCGAAGAACGCGAAAACCACGACCGTGACGAACCCGACGCAGGCCGACAGCACGTTCTTGAGCGCGTTGATCCGATTGAGGGTCTCGTCGAGCACCAGCGCGAGCGCGGCGACATACATGACCCCGAGCGCCGCACCGAAATACCCGCCGTAGATCGCGCCGACGAAGACCACGACCTGCAGGGCGACCCGCTTCTCGGAGGTCGACCGCCCGACCAGTGCCTTGAGCCGATCCTGGAAGAACAGCGTGGCCGCGGCCCCCAGCACCAGGAACGGCACGACGACCTCGAACGCCCGGGCCGGCGTACCGAGCAGCAACGCACAGCCGAGCGCCGACCCGGCCAGGCTCGCGGGAATGATCGCCCGCAGCCGCCGCCCCTGCCCGGCAAGATCAGCCCGGCTTCCCGCGACGCTGGAGACGTACCCGGGAAAAACCGCGACAGAATTCGTGACATTGGCGTCGACGGTCGGCAGCCCGACCGCGATCAGGCTCGGAAACGTGATCAGAGAACCGCCGCCGGCGATCGCATTGACCGCGCCGGCGGCCAGGCCGGCGACGGCGAGCAGCAGGATATGCGCGAGGTCCATGATGCCGACGAATCTACGGGTGCGAAGATCCGAGCGCCGCCCGCCGGCCCCGGCGAGCCGCAAGTAAGATGACGGCGCGACGGACGAGTCGACCGGGCGGTCGCGTCGGCGCTCTCACGAGCGTCACCGAGGAACGTCCGGACTCCGCAGAGCAGGGTGGTTGTTAACGGCAACCCGGGGCGACCCGCGGGAAAGTGCCACAGAGAACAGACCGCCGGCTTCGTGCCGGTAAGGGTGAAACGGTGGGGTAAGAGCCCACCAGCACCCCGGGTGACCGGGGTGGCTAGGTAAACCCCACCCGGAGCAAGGCCAAGCAAGGCCCCCGCCGCGAGGCGGAGGCCGGCGCAGGCATTCGAGGGCTGCTCGCCCGAGTCTGCGGGTAGGCCGCAAGAGCGTGCCGGCAACGGTAAGCCGAGATGGATGACCGCCACCGGCGGCCGCAGGGCCGCCGCGTACAAAATCCGGCGTATAGGTCGACTCGTCCGTCGCCCTCAAGGCCACCTGCCCGGGTAGGGATGTGAGCTGGACTTATGGATCAGCATTGATGGTCAACGTTGGTGGATTCTGGTCGACATCTGACGCCCCACTGGCGCCCCGACGCCCCGAAGGCGCCCCGGAGCCGGGAGAACGTTGGGCGCCCTTGCGCCTCGCTGTCGGCGAAAGTCCAGGGTGCCGCGATTGGGGCCGTGATGTAGGCGGCTACGGCCGCACCTCCTCGATCACATCGAACGCGTGTTCTGATCTAGCGCCATGGGCGAACGAATCGAGCACTGGTTCAACCGCCGCTACGGCCCGAACCGGCGCGACGTCTACCTCATCCGCACGCCTACCGGCTGGACGGGAAGGTGGCTCGGATGGCCGTGAGGTCGCGTACTACTTCGACCAGGAGGGTGTCGCTCGCGCCATCCTGCAACGGATGCTCGCAGCAGTTCCATCCGAGCTGTCCAACTGGGCCAAGATGCGGCAGGTGCGTAGGCGCTAGTAGGAGCGCGGTCGATCGACGGGTCCGACCGAGGTGCCGCTTCTGTAACAGGTTCACGCGAAACGGTCGTTGAGGGTCGCGCGCGAGGTCAGACGTGGTGCTGGCATCTCAGACGGTCCGGCCTGGTGTAGTTAGTTGCTGTACTTCCCTGCTGTACGGCTCACCGGTCGCCACGCAGTTTAGGAATCCTGGACAATCCGCGGGTCCTGGGTCGCTCACCTGCCGAGGTTCCAGCTCATCGGCGCTCGTGGTTTCCATCCTTGACCGCCATCGCTGTCCGTTAGCTGCAGCATTGGACACACAACGGCACGCCAGTCGTCAAGCGTTGCCACTTGTATGGACTCGCCGATGTGCACCTTGAAACTCTATCGACAAGCTGTGCGACCAGGGGGCAGGGTGACTACATGCCGAAAAAGGCCTTCATCGAGGCGCTGGTGATCTCCGCAGTAGATGCGGTCTTGTCCGGTAAAAGAATCGAGGACGAGCGCATCGAGTGCAAATCGGAGCTTATGCCGCCCGCGAAGGCTCGGCAGCTCGCAGGAGCAGCCAACGCTGCGCTAGGAGACGACATCATTTGGATCGTCGGCGTGGACGAGGCAGCAGCAGAGGTCGTGACGGTCGACTCGACCGTGGACCTGGCCGACTGGTGGGCCAAGGTGGAGCGGTGCTTCGACGATCAGGTTGCCCCCGGCCTGACATCGCTGTGGATACCCCTCCCCGGCGACAGGCTCGTCTTGGCCTTGCACTTCACGACTGACAGGGCGCCGTATGCTGTTAAGAACCCCGGTGGCGGAACGCCGGAGCTAGAGATTCCTTGGCGCGCCGGCACCCGTACGCGCAGCGCGAAGCGGCATGAGCTGTTAAGGACGCTCCTCCCAACAGTCTCCGTACCTAGCGCGACACTTTTGGCTGCTAAAGGTCGAATCAGTGCCACGGCCGAATCGGCACTGCAGTTTCGAGGCGGCATCACACTCTACATTGAGCACTTGCAACCAGGGGCGATTGCCATTCCCACTCATTTAATGACGGCTACGTTAAACATCTGGGGCTCCGAGCAGGCGCTGACTGCGAGTCCGATCGTTGCCAGTTCTGGGCCTATTAGCTCTACACCTGAGGGCTTCTACTGCTCCGGTCCCGGCACATTGCGTGTCGAACTCTATGGCGTACTTGGAAAGCTGACGCCCAACACGGACGAATACCTAGGAGTGCTTTCGTCTGTTCAGTTGAAGGTTGAGCTTCCGGTTCTTGGAGCCTCCCGGAAACTTAACATAACTACGCCGCTCTACGGCCAGCAGCCAACGACCGAGCGCACCCTAAGGGTCCAGTTTGCTGCAGCGCCACGAGGTAACGGGATTCGAGACCAACTCACACCTCCTGAGGTGCAGGAATTGGTCCTGACAGTGCTCAAGGAACATTTCGCTCAGTCTTCTGAACGCATTGCGTCAGAGGAGCTTGCACGGATGACCGGCCTAGATTCCAGAACAGTGCAGAGTGCTCTTCGCGCCCTGTCTCGCGACCACAAGATCGTTGGCATTGAGGTAGCGGAATTTGATTACCCGCTGTTTGTTGCTGACGTATCGGCTTGAGGTCGTGCGCATAAAGCGTCACCCGTCATCCCGTCGGCCTTCGTCCACACACCGTGGAGCGGACAGGGCCTGCCTGGGCAAGGTGGAGCACCCCACTGTCTGACCGACCTTGACCAGGCAGGCCCTGTCTGCTCGGCTTCGCCCGGACGAAGGTTGATGGGATGGCACCACCCATCCCCGAGGTCAGAGTCCCCGCCGGAGGCGTCATGTCATCGCGGACTGGTTAGCCAATCTGCCAGCTACTTCGCTTCCTCGTGTGTCTTGTCTGCCGCCGGGCTGGAACCGCCGGGGTGCGCCCAGCGAAGCTCCCGGGCGCGGGGCCCCGAGCGCCGGGCCTCCGGCCCGGCCCTGCTGGGCGGCGCGAGCGGCCTGCGAAGCGGGCCGCCTTGAACCCGTACAGAAGCTTCTCACAAGCGTTTAGCCGGTCTGGTGTCGTACTCCGCTTGATGCGTTACACCGTGGCTTCAGTTGGTACGTGACACTTCGCCGGGTGCTGATGGAGTTGACCATGAAGGAGTAGCGGTATCGCGCTGTGCTCGAAGTCGAGGCCGGGGTGCCGGTGACCCGAGGTGCCCCGGACCACCACCAAAGCGATCAGCCGGTTCAAAGCCGTAAACCGGAGCCGTCCCGGACGGCCCGTCCTGCCGCAGCGACCCGGCGGGCATCCTTTGCATCCAGCAACCGGCGCCCTGGTCATCGCCATGCAGCGAATCCACGTCGGCATCGCCCACGCCGGGCACGCTGCGGTGGGTCAGCCGGATCGGCCCTGGCCGGAGCGCACATCGCCGAGCGACGTCATGCGCGAGCCAACACGCTCACGCGACCGGGCTCGCCCTTGCACTCGACGATGGTCAGACCCCGTTCCTCGACGAGACGAGGGAGGGAGTTCGTGTCGTAGAAGCGGACCATGCCAGGCACGAGGTGGTAGCACGCCGCGCGCGTCCGCCAGTACCAGTTCTGGGATTTCATCGACATACGGTCGCGGGCGGGAGCGGTGATCAACAGGTACCCGTCCGGCCGGAGGCAGCGCCGGATCTCGGTGATGAAGGCCGCGGGATCCGGCAGATGCTGTATGACGAGGATCGCCAGAACACCTCCGAGCGACGCGTCCGCGAGGCGAAGCGGCGCGCTGACGTCGAGCACGTCGAACGTCGCGTCGACCTCGTCACGAGCGGCTGCTGTCCGCGCGGCCTCGATCATGCGAGGCGACCCGTCGATACCCACGACGTCGTAACCGCGCCGCGCGAGTGCCAGCGCGTGCGCGCCTGGTCCGCAGCCGAGGTCGGCTACAGGCCCGGGCGGTGCGACCACGTTCGCGAGCTCACTGACGGTCCGCTCGACCAGCTCACGATGCTCCGGCTCGTCGCGTCGCCGCTCCCAGGCCGCGCTCTCGCGGTCGTACATGAAGCGAAAGAACCAGTGCGGGGCCGGCATGGCGGCGACGATACGCGTGCGGCTGCCCGCGCGGGTTTCCCAACCGACGCCTCGACCACACCTGGCGGTTGCATTGATCTCGGTCCAGTTCTGGGAGCTGGCGGAGGGCCGACAACCGCGGGTCGGCCTGAGCGCACTGTCGGCTCGGGGATGTCGGAGGTGGTCGGCAGAATTGTGGCAAGCACTGTCGTGAGGGGGATGGATCGTGGACATACGCGACGCGGCGAAACGGTGGGCGAACATGTGGGCCCAGGGCTGGCCCGCCAAGGACGTCGAGGGCATCGTCGGTCTGCAAGCCGAGGACGGCGATCATTGGGCGTCCATGTTCCGTCCGTACCGCGGGCGTGCGGGACTACGCACCTACGTCCAGGAGAGCTTCGACGAGGAAACCCGCCCGGCTGAGGTCTGGTTCGGTGAACCGCAGGTCGGCGGTGAACTGGCGGCCGTGGAGTACTGGGCGGTGACCTACCCGAATGGCGGGCCACTCACCATCTCCGGCTGCACGCTGCTGCGCTTCAACGACGAGGGCCTGGTGGTCGAGGCCCGCGACTACTCCCATGTCAAGGAGGGCCGCATCCTGCCGCCCGCCGGTCTGTTCGAGTGACGCGATCCTGGGAGCCTGCCCGTCCGTGAGAACAACGTGTTCGGGCGAGTCGAGATGCGTCTGCTGTAGCTGGTCCAGGATTGGATGGCCGGGCCGCCGGGACGGGTCAGATCAGTGGGATCACCCGCACCGGGTCGAAGTGCAGTTCGAACGGTCCCAGGCAATCGGCGGCGAGGGTCGCCACCACCGTTCCGCAGGGGCAGGCCCGGTTGGGTCCCTGGGTTCCTCCCGGTCCGCAGCATCCGCTGCTGTTCTTGAAACCCGGCAGATGCTGAAGCAACGGCGCGTCGCCGGGATGGATGACCACCGTGCCAGGTGCTGGCCCCTTTCTCGGCCGAAGTCGTCCGCGACCTCGGGAACGCCCGGAAGCCGGGTGAGATCCGGTGTCAGCTCGGTGCTGCACTTCGCGCAGAGGAAGACGGTCACGCAGACATTGTTGACGCGGTGTCCATACGGGCTCGGGCCGGGGAAGATGACGGCCATGGACCGCTTCGAGGGACGCTGCCGGCTGGACTGGTGGGGGAACTCCAGCACCCTGCTCTGCAGCGAGGAGGTCGACGTCGTGATTCACCCCCACCGGCGCCGGCTGGGACGCGCAGGGTCACCTGATCACCGAGAACGACGAGGACCGCGAGGGGTTTGTGTTTCTCCGCGATCTCGATCCGGTCTTCGAACTGCGGTTCCCGGACGCGAGCCACCTGACCGTCACCGTGCACCCCACCGAGGAGCCCGGCCGGTTCGCTCTGAGCGAGTACGCCGGCCAGGACCACCACTCGACCGAACACCACATCGATCTCTGACCATCACCTGGGCCGGGAAGGCCAGGGGGTTGTCCCGGGCGCATTCGTGGAGCACCTCGAGCAGGCGGCGGGCCGGTGGCGCGGACTCGGCGGCCGTCTGGACCGCGGGACCTCGAGGGCCTGCGCGACTGGGTGCTGGCGCATCCCCGGTACGAGGGGATCGTGTGGCATCACCCGGACGGCCGGTGGGGCAAGGTGAAGTACCGCGATTTTGCCCGATCCGAAGCCGTCAGCCGGCCGGAAGCCGCGTGAATCACCAGGAAACGCCCGGGTAGAAACGGACAGCCGGCCGGTGAAGCGTGCGCCGCCGGGGTCCACTCCCGATCGTTCGCGGGCGGGCCCGGCTTTCGCCGTGTTGCTCTCCGGCCGGTGCTCGTAACGGGCCGGCCGGGCGAACCAGCTCACCGGATCGCCGATTCGGTACGCCGATTCATGGCTTCCGCCGGCCCCGCCGTCCGCCCGGGTAGCGGCGCGGCAATCCGTTAGGTGACGGTTCCGGATGGCGTTCCAACCCGGCCGCCGCCGCGCCTGTCCTCGTCATTGACTACGGATCTGGATCGATTGTCGGCACGTGTTTCGAAGGGCTGAATGAATGGTCTTCCAGGCAGTGGACCATCGAAAACGCCGATGATCGGAATCGGGCCCGGATACGTGACTCCTCGTAGCGGACGCGCCGCCGCCCCGGGGACGGGTGTGCCAATTTTCCCGCCCGGGGGCGCAAGACCGTCCGATTTGGACAATTGGTCTGTCCGTGAGGGCGCCGGCGCGCGGGGTGGTTCCGAGGGGTCGACTCCGTGACTACCTAGCGGCACCGCGTCAGCTCTGCCTGGGATTCTCTCGCGGAGGTGATATTCCCAGGTGGGTGGCGTTGTCCAGTGGGGAGTACCGGATTGAGTACACTGCTCGGTCACCCCGTCGTCATCGGGTGTCACACTGTGAGTATCCGTTCGCAGCACCTCAGTTGACGTGCAAGTTGCACACTCATAGTGTCTGAAGGGTGACGGCTAGTGTGTGTGGGCGCGGTGCCAGTACGGTCGCGCACGGCACGTCCGTCGACCATCCGGCCGTAGGGAGATCTTGGTGAGTGTCGTGATCGGCATCAACGGTTTCGGTCGGATCGGGCGAAGTGTTATGCGGATCATCGGTGCCGATTCCGATGTGGGAATCACGGTGGCCGCCATTAACGACATTGCTCCGGTGGACAGATTGGCGTACGCGCTGAAACGCGACAGTCTGCGCGGCCGATTCGCGGGAACGGTCGCCGCCGGAGCCGGTCAGTTGATTGTTAACAGCCGCCCGATCTGGGCGTTCAGTGAATCTCAGCCGGGCCGGATCCCCTGGTCCGACGCGGGCGTTGACGTGGTCATCGAGGCCACCGGCCGGTTCCGCGACGGCGGCAGCGCGCGCGGCCACATCACCGGGGGCGGCGCCCGCAAGGTCGTCATCAGCGCCTCGGCGGAGAACCCGGACGCCGTGCTGGTCTACGGCGCCAACCATCATCGTTACGACCCGCTCCTGCATCACGTCATCTCGCCGGCTTCCTGCGGGGTGAACGCGCTGTCGGTGCTGGCGAAGGTGCTGCTCGAGCGGTTCGGCCTGCGCTCGGTGCACACCTCGGTGGTGCTGGCGGTCCAGGGCTGGCAGAAGGCGCAGGACGCCGTGATCGGCTCGTCGCGGGAGGATCCCCGGCTGGGCCGGGCCACCGCCGAGAGCATCATTCCGCACAACCACGTCGCCGGTGACCTGCTCAGCGTCGCGTTACCGGAGCTCGGCAAGGTGCGCTACAGCTACTACTGCGTGCCGACGCCGATCGGCTCGCTCGCCGAGTTGACCGGTTTCACCGACCGTCCGGTCAGCCGCGAGGAGGTCAACCGGGCCATGGCCGAGGCCGCGGCCGGCTATCTCGCCGGCGTCCTCGACTACGACCCGGACCCCACGGTCTCCATCGACGTCCGCGACAACCCGGCCTCCTGCCTCTTCGACCCGTCCGGCACCCAGACCAGCGCCGACGGCGGCGTCCAGGTGCGCGGCTGGTTCGACAACGAGTGGGGTTTCTCGCACCGGCTGCTGGATCTGGCGCGCCTCGTGGGGGAACGTGAGGCCGTGCCGGCGGGTGCCCCCTACCGGTTCGGCGTCGTGTAGAACGGATCGGGTGACACCTACCAGCGAGGTCGAGGCGGCGGCGCGACGGATCGCCGGCCGGATCCGGCGCACCCCGGTGCTGCGGGACGGGCCGGCCCTCCTGAAGCTCGAGTTCCTGCAGCACGCGGGGTCCTTCAAGACCCGCGGCATGTTCAACAGGATCCTCGCGGCGGCGGAGCGCGGCCTGCCGGCCGCGGGCGTGATCGGCGCGTCCGGCGGCAACGCCGGCCTCGCCGCGGCCTACGCGGCCCGCGAGCTGGGCGTGCCGGCCGAGATCTTCGTGCCGGTCACGACCCCGCCGGTCAAGGTCGCCAAGTTGGGCAAGCTCGGCGCGCGGGTGGTCCAGGTCGGCGACGAGTACGCGGAGGCGTACGCGGCGGCGATCGTGCGGGCCGACGTCACCGGCGCGCTGTTCTGCCACGCGTACGACGATCCGGACATGGTCGCGGGCAACGGCACCCTGGGGCTGGAGTTGCTGGAGCAGGTGCCGGACGGCTTCGACACCGTGCTCGTCGCGGTGGGCGGCGGCGGGCTGGTGGCCGGCCTCGCGGCCGCCCTGCGCGGGCGGGCCGGCGTCGTGGCGATCGAGCCTTACACGTCGGCCGCCCTGAACGCGGCGCTGGAGGCGGGCGGTCCGGTGGACGTGCCCGTCTCGGGCGTCGCGGTCGATTCCCTCGGTGCGCGCAGGACCGGGACGATCGCGTACGAGACCGCGGTCGCCGAGCGGCTGCGCTCCGTACTGGTGGACGACCAGGCGATCGTGGATGCCCGGCGCCGGCTGTGGGAGGACTACCGGATCGTCGTGGAGCACGGCACCGCCGCCGCGCAGGCCGCGCTGGACTCGGGTGCCTACGTGCCGGCCTCGGGGGAGCGGGTCGTCGTGCTTCTCTGCGGCGCGAACACGAATCCCGCCGACCTTGCCTGAGCGGGCCTGCGGGCCTGTTTCCGGGGTACCCCGCGGCCGGCGCGGCGACTCTTGCTGATCTTTGTCGGCTGTTCCTTGATCCGTTGTGACGTTTGGCTCGTGGTGTCTTAACAAGGGCGGCGTATGGTGAATCACGCGCTTGAAGCGTCAAGTGCTTAGGGAGTTCTCATGTCTTTGGGTATTCGCAGCCGGGTCACCGTGCCGCTGAAGTTCGCGGACGGATACCGCACCACCGCCGAGGTCATCACCTTCGACGGCCTCGCGGACGGCAAGGAGCACCTCGCGCTCGCACTGGGTGACGCGTTCGGCGCCGAGGTGCCGCTGGTGCGCCCGCATTCCGAGTGCCTCACCGGGGACGTGCTCGGCTCCGAGCGCTGCGACTGCGGCCCCCAGCTACGCGAGGCGGTCGAGCGGATCGCCGCCACCGGTGGCTTCCTGCTCTATCTGCGTCAGGAAGGCCGCGGAATCGGTCTTTACGCCAAGCTCGACGCGTACGCGCTGCAGGACCTCGGCATGGACACGTACGAGGCGAACCGGGCACTCGGGCACGCCGACGACGAGCGGGACTACACCGCGGCCGCGCAGATGCTGACCGCCCTCGGCGTCGGCACCGTCGACCTGCTGACCAACAATCCGGACAAGCCGGCCCAGCTGCGCGCCTCCGGTGTCGACGTGCGGACCGTGGTGCCGACCAAGGTGCACGCCTCGGACGCCAACGTGCGCTACCTGCAGGCCAAGGTGGCACACACCGCGCACACCATCGACCTGCCGCTGGCTGTCTGACTTCCGATTTACGCTCAGCCAGCTGCGTGCGACGCCGATCGGTACTTGGAAAGGCGTCGAGCGCGGAGGTTTTGGCTTTGGGGATCGAGGGCATCAACAGCCGCATCGCGCAGATCCAGAGCCGGATCATCGCGATGCAGACCCAGCAGGTCACGGCGCCCAAGCAGGCGTCGTCCACCACGGCCACCACGCCTGCCTCGGGCACCGCCTTCGCGACGGCGCTCGCGGACGCCATGGGAACCCAGTCGTCCGCGGGCACCGCGAAGTCCTACTCGCTGAACGGCAAGGGAATCCCGAACGAGCTGGCCGGGTACGGAAACGGCAAGATCCCGGCGAGCGCCCTGGAGAAGGTGGGCGACACCGGCCACAAGCTCTGGGCGCCGGCGGCCGAGTCGCTGACCCGCATGATCTCCGACGCCAAGGCGCAGGGCGTGAAGATCGGGATCACCGACTCGTACCGCTCGTACGACGAGCAGGTCGACGTGGCCCGGCGCAAGGGCCTCTACTCGCAGGGCGGGCTGGCGGCCAAGCCCGGCACCAGCGAGCACGGCTGGGGCATGGCCACCGACCTCGACCTCAACAACAAGGCGCAGGCGTGGATGCGCGCCAACGGCGAGAAGTACGGATTCGTGGAGAACACCCCGCGTGAGCCGTGGCACTGGGCCTTCAAGCCCAAGTCGCTCTAGGGCTTGCCCGGTTCTCCCGGCACCCGGCAGACCAGCTCGCCGTGCAGCAGGGACATCCAGCCGTCGCTCTCCTCGGCCCAGTCCCGCCACCCCTGGGAGATTCGTTCCAGGTCCTCGGGCGTCGCGGCGTTCGTATCCAGCGCGGTGCGTGCCATGTCGGATTTGAGGATGCGTTCCGCCCACATGCCGCCCCACCAGCGGCGGTCCTCCGGCGTCGCGAAGCACCAGGTGCTCGACGTGGCGGTCACGTCGGTCAGGCCGGCCGCGTGCGCCCAGGCGAGCAGGCGGCGCCCGGCGTCCGGTTCGCCGCCGTTGCCGCGGGCCACCCGCTGGTAGAGGTCCAGCCACTCGTCCAGTTCCGGCCGCGGCGGGAACCAGGTGAAGGCCGCGTAGTCGCTGTCGCGTACCGCGATCACGCCGCCGGGCTTCGTGACCCGGTGCATCTCGCGCAGCGCGCCGACCGGATCGCCGAGGTGTTGCAGCACCTGGTGGGCGTGCACCACGTCGAAGGTGCCGTCCGGGAAGTCGAGCGCGTGCACGTCGCCGACGGCGAAGTCGACGTTGTCCAGCCCGCGGCGCCCGATCTCGGCGCGGGCCAGGTCCAGGGCCGGCGCGGTGACCTCGAGAGCGGTCACCCGCCCCGGTGTGACGAGGGTCGCCAGATCGGCGGTGATGGTGCCGGGACCGCAGCCGACGTCCAGCAGGGTGTCGCCGGATTTCAGCCGCGGCAACAGATGCGCCGCCGAATTTTCTGCGGTGCGCCAGCGATGTGAGCGCAGGACCGATTCGTGATGCCCGTGGGTATACACAGCAGCCATGCCGTGACGCTACGTCCTTGTCCCGCATATCGGGAGTAAAATCCTGCTCTGTAAGACAGTGGCCTATCGATGCTGGTCCGAGGCTTGGGATACCGAGTTTGTCTACCGGTAATCAGGCCGTAGTTTTATCCGCATGAGGATCGGCATCGTAGGCGCGACGGGACAGGTCGGCGGCGTCATGCGCCGGATCCTGGCCGAGCGCGAGTTCCCCGTAGACCAGCTCCGGCTCTTCGCCTCGGCCCGTTCCGCGGGCCGCACCCTCCCGTGGGGGGACGGCGAAGTGACCGTGGAGGACGCCGCCACGGCCGACTATCGGGGGCTGGACATCGTCCTGTTCTCGGCGGGCAAGGCGAGCTCCAAGGAATACGGACCGCGGGTCGCCGAGGCCGGCGCCGTCGTGATCGACAACTCGTCGGCGTACCGGATGGATCCGGACGTCCCGCTGGTCGTGGCGGAGGTTAACCCGGACGCCATCGCGCGGCGTCCCAAGGGCATCATCGCCAACCCGAACTGCACGACGATGGCCGCGATGCCGGTGCTGCGCCCGCTGCACGACGAGGCCGGGCTGGTCGCCCTCGTCGCCACGACCTACCAGGCGGTCTCCGGCGCCGGGCTGGCCGGCGTCGCCGAGCTCGACGAGCAGGTCAAGAAGGTCGTCGACCGCGCGACCGAGCTTGCGCACGACGGCGCCGCCGTGGAGTTCCCGGCGCCGCGCTCGTTCGCCCGGCCCATCGCGTTCAACGTGCTGCCGCTGGCCGGCTCGATCGTCGACGACGGGCTCGGCGAGACCGACGAGGAGCAGAAGCTGCGCAACGAGAGCCGCAAGATCCTCGGCATCCCGGATCTCAAGGTCTCCGGCACCTGCGTGCGCGTGCCGGTCTTCACCGGTCACTCGCTGCAGGTGAACGCGCGCTTCGCCCGGGCGATCACCCCGGACCGCGCGCGGGAGTTGCTCGCGGGCGCGCCCGGCGTCGAACTCTCCGACGTCCCGACGCCGCTGCAGGCGGCGGGCCGCGACCCGACGTTCGTCGGCCGGATCCGCGCCGACGAGACCGTGGACAACGGGATCGCGCTCTTCCTCTCCAACGACAACCTGCGCAAGGGCGCGGCCCTCAACGCGGTCCAGGTGGCCGAACTGGTCGCCGCGGCGCTCTGACCAACGGTTCCAGCGACCCGCTCCACCCGATGGGTGGAGCGGGTTTGTCGTTCCTTCGAGGGGTCTTTCCGACACTCCACTATGGAAAAAAAGGGCTTTTTGCCTGAATCGGTAGCGCATGGTCGGTTTCAGGTGCACAGTGATTGCATGAACGACAGTGGGTCAGGTGGCGGCTACTTCTGGTGCCTCCGCCACAACCGGGTCGAGACCGGGGACGACGTCTGTCCTGCCCAGTTCCGGCTCGGCCCGTACGCCTCCGCTGAAGACGCCACGCACGCGCTCGAGACCGTCGAGAAGCGCAATGCGGCGTGGGAGGCCGAGGATGCCCGCTGGACCGGGGAGGTCAGCTAGCTAGGCCGGCTCGACCCCTGTGTCCAAGCCGGAATCCTGCAGTCTCCAGGCGGAGACGACCCGTAGTCATTCGCAAGGAGGAACTTCCCCATGGCCGTGACCAAGAAGGCCCCGACCCGGGCAGCCGCGACCCGCGCCACATCCGCGCGGTCCGTCGCGTCCCCGGCCGTCGCGTCCCCGGCCGTCGTCGAGCCGCCCGTCGCGTTCCCGGCTGCCGCCTCCCCGGCCGTCGTCGAGCCGGCGGCCGCCCGGATGCCGGCCACCGGGCCCGTCGCGGCCTCGTCGCATCCGGTCGCGGCCCTGCAGGCGACCGTCCGAACCTCCGACGCCTCGCCCGGCGGCATCGCCGCGGCTCCGGCGGCTCCGGCGGCTCCCGCGGCT